>DAOLFI010000589.1:0-3221 GCA_035326385.1 Niabella sp. | reverse complement strand
AGCCTGATGAATGGATACTGCCGCTGCACAGAAACCTTGGCGTTTTTACTGCCCGAGATATGCCCCTGAACCGGTTATTTAATCAATGGCAGGGCCACCAGAATGGTTATAGCAAAGGACGCGAGCGTAGTTTTCATTTCGGAAGCAGGGCGCATCATATCTGCGGCATGATCTCTCATCTTGGTCCTCAGCTGGCTATTGCCGATGGAGTAGCCCTGGCCCATAAGCTTGCCGGAAAGGATAAAGTAGCTTTAGCTTTTACCGGTGAAGGGGGTACCAGCGAAGGTGATTTTCATGAGGCCCTGAATATTGCTGCAGTCTGGGACCTGCCGGTAATTTTTCTGGTAGAGAACAATGGCTATGCTTTAAGCACACCAACCCATGAGCAGTACCGCTGCATTAACCTGGCCGATAAAGCCAAAGGCTATGGAATGGAAGGGATAACCATAGATGGCAATAATATTCTGACAGTTTATGAGACCATAAAGGGTGTGCGCGATTATTGTATTAAAAACCAGAAGCCCTACCTTATTGAATGTACCACATTTCGCATGCGGGGGCATGAAGAGGCCAGCGGTACAAAGTATGTACCACAGGATCTGTTACAGCTCTGGGAGCAAAAAGACCCCGTGCTTAATTATGAGCAATATTTATTAAGACGGCAGGTTGTAAGCAATGAAGATATTGCTGCCATACGCGAAGCTTTAAAAGAAACTATTGAAAAAGAACTGGCCCTTGCCGATGCTGGCGCTAATCCCCTGGTAATAGATACATTGGCAGAAATCAATGAAGTATATGCGCCACACCAGCAAGATGAAGCGTTGCTGAATGTGGATGAGAATAATGTTTCTGAAAAGCGGTTTATTGAAGCTATACAGGAAGGTCTTTTTCAATGCCTCGAAGAGCAGGACAATTTGATAGTGATGGGGCAGGATATTGCAGAATATGGCGGCGCCTTTAAAGTAACCGAAGGTTTTGTGGAAAAATTCGGAAAAGAAAGGATCAGGAATACGCCTATATGCGAAAGTGCTGTGGTGGGTGCAGCTTTAGGGCTGGGTTTGGAAGGATATAAAGCTGTAGTAGAAATGCAGTTTGCAGATTTTGCCACGATGGCATTCAACCAGATTGTAAATAATCTTGCCAAAATGTATTACCGCTGGGAACAAAATGCTAATGTGGTCATACGTATGCCAACCGGTGGTGGTGTAGGCGCGGGGCCTTTTCACAGCCAAAGCAACGAAGCCTGGTTTGTACATACACCTGGTCTGAAAGTAGTGTATCCTTCCACCCCACGTGATGCAAAGGGATTATTGATCGCTGCCATTAACGATCCTAACCCGGTACTGTATTTTGAGCATAAAGCCTTATACCGGAGCCTTACCGGCAATGTGCCTGATGATAGCTATGAAGTGGAGATGGGGAAAGCGAGGATAGTCAGGTACGGAGATGATATTTCCATCATCACCTATGGCATGGGTGTTATATGGGCAGAAGAATATGCTGCCGGACATCCGGAGACCTCCATTGAGATCATTGACCTCAGGACATTACAGCCTTTGGATTTTGATGCTATTAAAAGTACGGCAGAAAAAACCGGGCGGGTGTTGGTTTTGCATGAAGATACTTTAGCAGGAGGAATAGGTGGAGAGATTGCTTCATGGGTTGGGGAACATTGCTTTAATATGCTCGATGCACCCGTAATGCGCTGTGCATCGCTTGACACGCCAGTGCCTTTCAATAAAGGGCTGGAAGCTGATTTTATGGCTGCCTCCCGCCTGGAAGAGAAGGTGCAGCAGCTCTTAAATTTTTAAAATAATATTGCCATACACCGCCATGAGCCATGAACTATTAATACAAAGCATTTTAAAACGTGTTGTACTTTCTGATAAAGAACAGCAACTGGTGACAGGCTATCTGAAGACTAAAAAGCTCAAGAAAAAGAACCTCTTTTACCAGGAAGGAGAGGTGCAGCAGCATCTTGTGTTTGTAAACTCAGGGTGCCTGCGCAGCTATTCTATTGATAAGAACGGGGCAGAGCATATTTTGCAGTTTGCCCCTTCGGGCTGGTGGATTGCAGATATGAAGAGCCTCCTGAACGCAGCGCCATCCAGTTTAAATATTGACGCCATAGAAGATAGTGAAATTGTGCTGCTAAAGCAATTAGATTTAGATAACCTGTACCATAATGTTCCAGCCCTGGAGCGTTATTTCAGGATACTATCAGAACGTTCGCTGGCTACGTTCCAGCAAAGACTGATCGACTCATTAAGCCTTACCGCTGCGGAGCGATATGGTAACTTTTGCGAACGCTATCCTTCCCTGATCCAGGCGCTTCCCCAGAAATATGTAGCTTCTTACATTGGTATTACCCCTGAATTTTTAAGCAAAATGCTGAGCCAGCCCATGAAAAAAAGATAGCGCACCTGGTCTAACGGTCCCCGGTCTGACCAGCAAATAGTATTACTATTACAAAAAATTCCCCCCAACGCAATTAACCTACATTAGCTTTTTCACTTAATCCTGTTTATTTCTGCTACGGCAGGTGCTGTTGTAGCTTTGCCATTAAAGAAGAAAATAATTAGGAGGCGCCCGTGCAAAAATTTGATAAACAGGAATATATCGGGCGTTCCATCTGACCATTAAAAAATATAAAATATATACAGATGAAAAAGTCAATTGAAAGAATAATAGCAAAACCGGTACAGCCCGGCATGGTAGGTGATGGTTTCAGGGTGTATAACTATATACCCCGCGGAGGTATTACACATCAACGTATCAGCCCGTTTTTGATGCTGGACTTTGCGGCGGCATTTAACTTCTCTCCTACTGATAAGCCCCGTGGTGTGGATGTACATCCGCATAAAGGATTTGAAACGGTTACTATTGCTTATAAAGGAAGCGTAGCACATAATGACAGCGCTGGTAACAGCGGCATCATTCATCCCGGCGATGTGCAGTGGATGACTGCAGGCTCAGGCGTTTTGCATAAGGAATACCACGAGGAAAAATTTGCGGCTAAAGGAGGCTTTTTTGAAATGGTGCAGCTTTGGGTAAACCTGCCTAAAAAGGATAAACCTGTTGCTCCGCATTACCAGGCGTTAACCCAGGAAAACATAACCAAAGTGTTATTGCCCAACGGGGGCGGCGAAGTAAATGTAATTGCCGGTGATTTTAATGGCAATAAAGGCGCTGCGGCTACTTATACGCCGGTAAACCTTTTC
>DAOLFI010000588.1:0-3224 GCA_035326385.1 Niabella sp. | reverse complement strand
AAAATTCATTCCGCTCTACCTTATCTATATGGGTAACAAATCTCAAACCGGGATAGTAATTTTTGATATAGTGGAATCCTTCTTTCGTAATTACAGATCTGCCCGGCGTATAATTATACCAGTAATGAGGCTCTACCGAGGTTTCTGCAAAAATATAATCATGATGCGTTTTGCTTTTACCCGATAAAACAGCTTTAAAAGATCTTCCATCTAAGCCTTTTGCCTCCTCTGCTCCCGAAATGTCAACTATGGTTGGCAGCATATCCACCAATGATACTAGCGCATCGGATACCACCCCTTTCTTTACGTTTTCGGGCCATTTTATAATTAAAGGCACCCTGATCCCCTTATCATAAACAGTCCACTTGGCTGAAGGGAACTGGGCTCCCTGGTCCGAAACAAACATAGATACAGTCTGGGGTTCCTTTCCCACTTCCTTTATGGTTTGCATCACTTCTCCAAAAAACTGATCAGCCTCTCCGATACTCTGATAATAAGATGCCAATGCGTGCCTCGTTTCTTTGGTATCAGCGAGATAGGCAGGAAGCGCTAATCTGTCAGGGTCAAAATCCCTATTAGGAAACCAGGGCACGTGAGGCACCCAGGGAGCCACAATCAGGCAAAGCGGCTGATCGGGTCTTTCTTTGAAATGCTGCCTGATGAAGCCCACAGTCTCTTTCTTTTTATCCAGCCTGTTTTCAATGGGTTCATATTGTCCGAACTCCTTACCTACATGTTCAAAAGGAAAACATTCTTCCGGCCCTACATGTATTTTACCTGAGATCACTACCCTGTATCCCTGCTGCTGTAAATAGTGCGGAAGGCTACGGGTATTGGCCTTTGTGGTAAAATGGTTCATCTGGATACCATTGCGGTGTGGATATAAACCCGTGAATAATGCACCACGCGAAGGAGAGCACATGGGAGAAGCTGCATAGGCTTTGGTAAAACGCATCCCTTCCGCTGCCAAGCGATCAATATTAGGTGTTCTTACTTCATTATTACCATAACATCCAAGGTCCTCCTGATTGAGATCATCTGCTATAAACAAAACAATATTCGGCTTTTTCTGGGCAGCCAGGTCCAAAGCAAAGCTCTGCATACATAAGAGCATTAAAAAGAAATACCGTATGCTTCTTCCCCTCGTGTACTTCAACTTAAAAGCAACCTTGTTCATCAACATTTATCGTTATTTATACCACAAGAATAAATTATTTTGTATTGGCAGCAAAACTCAGTATCACAACAGCGCAAGGATCCATCATTATATTCAGGGTACCTTTTTCTCTTTTATTCGCTTTAATTATTCCGGGAACAATAGTATTCCTGTTTTCCAGACTATTATATTCATTAATATTTTTGCCGGAAAGCTCCCATCTGTTATTTAACGTATAACCTTCGGGAACCGTTACAGTAACTAACTGACTTTGATCATAAGACCGGTTCACCAACGCTACATTCACGATGGATCCACTAGTACGGCTGGCCGCTGCGTCAATAAAAGGCAGTAGCTCATTGCCCCATACTACTTCTTTACAATCGCCTTCAATGGAGGGGTTTACACTTGCAGCTGCAATACCGGGCCCGTCGATGGTTACATTCAGCCGGTGGCCCACCATTACTTCCCTGTATTTCTGAAACAGGTAGTACAAGGGTGTTTTAAAGGCATCGTTATCACCATTGGTTCTTATGAGACCATGTCCGTTCACAGGAAAAATATAATTGGCCATGCCTACAATATCAGCATTGCGGATGAAAGCATTCAGCATTCCGGCAGCAACTGCCACATCCAGCAACCGCCGGGGATCCTGCCTGCTAAATTTGTAAGCCTTACCATCATATACGGAATGGCGGTTATTCCATTCATCTATGCTTAACAGTACCGGGCTCTTTCCGCGCCTGTTGTGTTTATTATAATAATTCAAATGGTCGCCCAGCAACCCGAGATGCTTCTCCATTTTTACGGGGGAAAACAACGCACTATAAGGATCTTCCGCCTTATCGTCTTTAAATTTACTGGCTACATAATAGTGCTGGGTTAAATAATCTATTTCTGTTCCGGCTTTTTCCAGTACTATTTTGTTCCATTCCGCAGTGTGGCCTATTCCTAGCAGTTTTAGCCTGGGAAATCTTTCATTGATAGTAACGGCCCAAAGCTTCAATCTTTCTGAGTATCCGAATGCAGTTTCGGCTGTATGTTTACCCCAGGGACCATAGTTTTCATTCCCAATACCCCAATACAAAACATTATAAGGATCGGTATGTCCATACGCTGCTCTTAGCTTTCCAAAATTTGTAGTATCAGGGCTTCCGTTTACATATTCTATCCAGTTCATTGCTTCACCCAAAGTGCCTCCAAATTCTACATTATTGGCCATATTGAAATTGATATAAGGTGTTGTTCCCACTTCTTTACACCATTTCAAAAACTCATCTGTCCCAAACTGGTAAGTTTCTTTTCCCTTCCAGGCATGTGTTTCAACCACTGGCCGCAGGTGTTTGGGCCCTATGCCTTCCCGCCAATGATATTCATGTATAACAGTGCCGCCAGGCCACCGCATTACCGGTATATCCAGATCTTTAAGTATAGGAATAAGATTTGTCCTTACTGTACCATCTTCACTCACTACACCCCGGTAGATTACACTGTCATTCACATTTTCCAGCATCTGGCCATAAATCATCGTATCTATCTGAACAGGATTCGCAGGAATGGAAATGCTTACTTTTGTTTTCTTTTGAGCATATACATAAGTATTCGCTACAATCAAAAAACAACAGGCTATGATTTTCAGTTCAAGGCTCCTGTTCTTTATTCCTAATCTTTCTGTATTCATAAAATATAACTTCATATAGGCAACCGTCTTATAACTTAAACAATTTAATATCCGGGGTTTTGTGTCAGGTTTTTATTGGTCTGTATTTCGATATCTGGTATAGGCCAAAGATAATTAGCGCTGGCAACAAATGTGCGGGTTTGTATAACACGCATCAGGTTGCGGTCCGGCACTGCAGAATAGTCAGGCGTTCCGTTCTCATCAATTGCAGGAGCTTTCGACAAAAAGCCTCTAGGGTTTCTGCCATAGCAGGGACCATCTAAAAGTTTATCAGCAATCTTCCATCTTATGATATCAAAATACCTGACACCTTCGCCGGCCAGTTCTACTTTTCGTTCTTTTCTTATAACAGACCTCAACTGGGCCTTGGTTTTTCCCTGCGAGATA
>DAOLFI010000587.1:0-3226 GCA_035326385.1 Niabella sp. | reverse complement strand
GAAATAGTAGGCGGTTTTTATAAAAAGGGCGATAAAATACCAGTATTCCCCGCCGGTATTGAAACCACCCTTTCCAAAATTGAAATTGCCGGTGAAGAAGTAGAAGAAGCTTTTGCTCCACAGGCTGTGGTGCTGCACCTGGCGGATGATATAGATATCAGCCGTGGCGATACCTTTGTTCATTCTGACAATCAGCCTAAAGTGGAAAGTGAGATTGAAGTATTATTGTGCTGGCTGGATAATAAGCCTTTGATCCAGGGAAATAAATATTTTCTGCAACACAAAGGAAGATTATTGCGAACCGTCATTAAGGAAATAGAATACAAGCTGGACGTAAACACTTTAGAGCATACAGCAGTTACTGATAATGTAAAACTGAATGAGGTAGTTAAGGCAAAAATTAAAACAGCCCAACCCCTTGTTTATGACCCGTTTGACAAGATAAGCGATTACGGAAATGCAATATTGGTTGATGAAACCAGCAACAGTACGGTGGCAGCGGTGTTGCTATCCTGATGGTTGATGGAAAATTGCTTATTACGAAAACTATAAAATGATCATTCCTCATTATACAAAGAACCTTTCTGATCAGGGACCCTCAGGAACAGGCTCGGTAATAATAGCTGCTGCTGGCCCCGGTGACCCGGATCTGATCACGGTTAAGGCTGCCAATGCTTTAAGAGAGGCTGATGTAGTGTTAATAGATCGCCTGGTAAGCGAAGTGATCCTGCATCGTTATGTTGCACCGGGAGCTCAGATTGTGCGTGTTGGAAAAGAATGCAGAAACAATATTTCCACTCCGCAGCAGGTCATTAACCAGCTTATTGTGAAATATGCACTCCAGGGAAAAAGAGTGGTGCGCTTAAAAGGCGGCGATGTTTCTATTTTTTCCAATATTTTAGATGAGCTGCAAACACTGATCGAAAATAAAATTCCTTACGAAATCATACCCGGCGTAACCGCTGCCTTAGGCGCTGCTGCTTATGCCGGAATGCCTTTAACAGCGCGTGGTTACGCAACATCTGTGCGTTTTTTAACTTATTATAAATCTGATGCAGTAACCGATGCGCATTGGCAGGAGCTTGCCCGGACTAATGATACGCTGGTATTTTATATGTCCTCTTCTGCTTTGCCTGATGTTGTGCAAAAGCTGCTGCAATTTGGTATTAGCAAAGAGGTTCATTTAGCAGTAGCTGAACAGGCAACTACCTGTTACCAGCACATTCATGAATGTAATATTTATGATTATGAGGCCCGGCTGGCAGGTAAAGAATTTGCTTCTCCATCACTGGTTATTATCGGAAAAGTAGTAGCGCTGCACCAGCAGTTCAGGTGGTTAAAGAACAGTGACCATGAACAGCAATACTTTGCATCGGTAGGAGAAGGTATTCAAAATATAAATGAACTTAATAAACCAATAAAGCATGTTATCTGAAGATAAGCTGCAGAAGATAAAAGAATTTACATCCACACTTTCACGTGAAGAGCTCATCTGGCTGAATGGCTATATTGCAGGGCAGGCCGGAGCTTTACAGGGAACTGTTCCGGCAGGTGCAGTATCTGCTGCCATCAATAAAAAAATTACACTTGTTTACGGTACAGAAACGGGCAATTCAAAAAAGCTGGCTACACAATTGGCCGGTATTGCCAAGAAAAAAGGTGTAACAGTAAAGCTGGCCGGATTAGATCAGTACCGGTTCAGTGATCTCGCAAAAGAAGAATATTTCTTTGTAGTGATCAGCACACAAGGTGAAGGAGAGCCTCCTATTCTGGCTAAAAAGTTTTATGATCATATTCATGAGTCGCAGGTTAATTTGAAAAAGATGAAGTTTGGTGTGCTGGCTCTGGGCGACACATCTTATGCCCAGTTTTGTAAAACCGGCGAAGATGTGGATGCAAGACTGGAAGCTTTAGGCGCTCATCGTATTTTACCGCTGAAAAAATGTGATGTAGATTATGAAGAAGATGCTTTGCACTGGATTGACAATGTTGCGGCGGCTTTACAAACAAATGTAGGAAGCGTGCCTGCTATTGCAGTGACTGCTCCCGCCGAAGAGAAAAAGCCCGGAGGTAAAAAGCATTATAAGGGAACTATTGTAACAAGCATCAATTTGAACGACCGTGGCAGTAATAAAGAAACCTATCATATAGAGATCAGTACGGAAGAAGATCTTGAATATGTGCCAGGCGATGCACTGGGCATTATACCCCCCAATTGCGATGCGGCTGTGCAGGAGATCATTCAACTCACCGGTATTGATGCAAATAAGGAAATACCAACAGCTAAAGTAACCGCATCTGTTGAGGAGCTGTTAAAGAAACATCTGAATATTCTTTATCCGCTTAAATCAACCATAAAGCAATATGCCGCAATCACAGGACATGAGATCCCGGAAGAGATAAGGCTAAGTATTCCAGACCTGCTGAAAAAGTATCCGGTTAAGGATGCCGCTATGTTTGAGGAGATCATAAAAATATTAACAGCACAGGCACCAAGGATGTATTCTGTTTCGTCATCTCCTGCAAGCCATGGGTTGAACGAAATTCATGTTACGGTAAGCAAAGATGAGTTTTATGTGGAGGATGAAAAACGTACCGGGGTTTGCAGTGAGTTCTTTTCAACTGCACCAGTAGATACACAATTTGAA
Source organism: Niabella sp. (assembly GCA_035326385.1). Taxonomy (GTDB): domain Bacteria; phylum Bacteroidota; class Bacteroidia; order Chitinophagales; family Chitinophagaceae; genus Niabella. Next base: position 578 of record DAOLFI010000587.1, on the reverse strand, counting down.
TTCTTTATACAGAAACAAAAACACTTCAGGCTGCCCGCCCAGGAAAAAGATGTGATTATGATTGGCCCCGGAACAGGGATTGCTCCTTTCCGCTCCTTTATAGCAGAAAGAGATGCTTCGGGCGCGGGTGGGCGTAACTGGCTGTTCTTTGGAGAGCAGCATTTTGTTACAGACTTCCTATACCAGACAGAACTACAGGATTATTTGCAAACGGGAGTGCTGACAAATCTTGATGTGGCTTTTTCCCGTGACCAGAAAGAAAAAATATATGTACAGCACCGGATGAAAGAGAAAGGCGCTGAGCTGTATGACTGGCTGCAAAATGGAGCGTATATGTATATTAGCGGTAAGCGCGAACCAACCAGTAAAGACGTGGAAAAAACGTTGGTAGATATTTTTAAACAGCATGGCAAGAAAAGTGAAGAGGAAGCTGAAAAATATTTGCACCAGTTAGTGGAAGAAGGACGTTGGGAAAAAGATGTATATTAAAGCCCTTCTAACTACCGAAGGGGAGGATAACAGGAACGAAAAATATTAGATAACATTAAAAAACTCTCTTCCCTTTGGGAAGGGTCGGG
>DAOLFI010000586.1:0-3227 GCA_035326385.1 Niabella sp. | reverse complement strand
TATTATAAAAAACAACATACAGGCCCATAGGGCCCAGTATCTCTTTGATAACATGTTTGCTTCCTCCGTACCGGAAAGTTATTTCTGCTCCCGGCTTTAAAGAGAATCCTTTTTTTGGGAAAACACGGAACCAGTCACCATTTATGTGCTCTATGTTAAGCAATACATCTCCGTCCAATGCCTGAGGCGCAATAGGATGCATGGAAAAATAAAGTGCCCAGTTATCATCGCCTAGTTCTTCTCCTTTATTAATGATCCGGAATGCAGCCTCTGACCTGTAAGACGATGCCGGAAAATTGGTCAGCAGTTCCCACTCTATTTTCAGTTTTGCATCCTGCGCATCTGCTATTACACACAGCAGCATTGCTGCCGCTAATAAGGCCTGTTTTATTTTGCAACTCATTTCAATGTTCATGTCGTACTATTTAACTAACTATAAAACCTCTCTTAGATAATGATATTACCGGTTTGTGGCTTTCATTTTTTTAATAATCATTTCCTGCACATCAAGTGGCGGAATCCCCTCCTGTCCATACCAGAAAAAAGAATCATACCCTTCATAAACACGATGCTCAATGTGCCAGCGATCGGGGAGATAGCTTGATACATCATTACAATAACCAGCCACACTTACCTGCTGTTCAGGCCATAGCTTACGAATTTCCCGGCCGTAAGAAGTAACCGCCTCCCTAGATAAGCCAACCAGCTTCCAGGAACCTACATTCAACGTTTGTACATAAACCGGCAATGTTTTCCGGAGCGTGTTTGTACGATATCTATGATCCATCAGATCTGCCCACCGGATATTTTTATCTACGCCCACACTGCCCTTTAAAGCCGTTTGTTCCTGCCTGAACCCGCTAATCTCCTCCGACGTCATAGGTTGAACAGGTATTAATACACTATCCATGAAAGCGGTTATGGGACCCCGAATTTTGTGCATGGGACCAGACAGTATATTCAACACATCTTTAGCCAGTTCAGCGCCTGTTTCACGGTAATCTTCTGACATCGGGTTAATATCTCCGGCACATCCCTGGATAAATAAATTATTGTTGCATCCTGTGCGTTCAGCAAGCAATTGCCGGGTTACTGCAGGAAAATTGGCACTTAATGTAAAGGCCTCTTCTCCTTTATTCCTGAATACCGGATGACACCCTGCCACGAACAACACACCCATCACTTGATGTTTGAGATTTTCTACCTTAATAACATCAAGCGTCCGGTCCACAGGTTCGCGATTCACTCTTCCCGCATCCCGGTTACCCCCGATAAAAGTTTCGCCTCTTCCAAAATAAACTGTAGCCGGTTCCATTGCTGCTATAGCTTTATCCACCGCCACTTTTATCCCTTTGCCCACCGCCTGGTTCAGATAATTAGTATCCGGCTTTTGATAGAAATGTGCCCAGGTTGTCCAGTGTTGTGATACCGGTGCAAAATGAGTATGCGAAGCATTGATCAATACAGCCTCGGGAGATATACTGTATTGCTGCGCAAGAAGCTTTTTTATATCCTGTGTAAAAAAATAATTCAGACCGCATACATCCACCGTAACAATGATCATCTTTCTACCATTGTATTGAATAGCTGCCGCACCTGCCTCAAGATTGCCCTCCGTTTTGTGACTTCCAATAAACAGCCTGCCTTCCTGGTCCAAAGCGTAAAGCCTGTTGCAGACAATAGCCAATGCTTTTACATTCACTGCGTAAGTAATACCATTGTACCGGGCGATCTGCACCCTATCAGCAATTTCACCTTTTCCCAGGATTGCTTTCCAAAGCCGGCCCTGGTTATCTCCAAAAAACAGTTCATTGTCTTTTACAGCCAGAGCTATAATTCCTTCCTGCTTTCCAATGACAGTCCATTTTCCTTTGCTTTCCAGTAAATCCCCGCGCCAAATATTTCCTTTCCGATCGAAGCCATACAAACACCTACCGCCAGAGCTTACCATATCCAGTGGAGGAGACATTACACTTTCCTTTTTCTTATTCCCAATATACAGCCCTAATTGCCCGTTGAAATCCAGGAGGTATTTTTCCTTACCCACATAAGCCATTGCTTTTATTTCAGAAGGAACTGCGAATGTCTCTTTCCATACCAAGTCATTTTGGTGACTCTTGGCGCTATACACTTTATGATCGGCTCCAAGCGCAAACAATTCATCCCCGGATGAAGCAATTGTGTTAAGCTTTCCAGGAGCATTCATAGGCTTCCAGGTAGTGCTAAAGCGTCCCTCAGCAGGAGCGCCATAGCCTCCCAGCGCCAGCCCAAAAATAGTTTCAGGCGGCTCAATGGAGGCCTTAGAAAAGCCCACATAGTAACCTTCCTTATTTTGTGCATCAGATAATAAGCAGCAAAACAGCCCTAACATCAATAGAACTGTCCTGCCATCTATTGCCCATTGGAGAAAATAGTACATGCTATTATTTTCAACATACCTATTCATACTACATTTTTTGAAGCTGCCATTGAACCATTGCCTGCTTTACACTACCGGCTTCTAGTAATAACCTTTTTGCTTCTCCGTAATCCGCCAGGGAAGTCTTTTCCATTAATATTTTAACAGCCCGGTCTGTAATTTTATCATTAATCAGGCTTACATAAATCATCCTGTTATCTTCCACACGTCCCAATTGTATCATAGAAGTAGTGCTTATAATATCAAAAATGAGCTTTTGTGCAGTACCGCATTTCATACGCGTACTGCCTGAAACAAACTCAGGACCGGTGATAACTTCAACAGGAAAATCGGCATAGCGGGCTATCTCACTATGAGGGTTGCTTACTATACATCCGGTTGCAATATGCCTGGCCCGGCAATACTTTAATGATTCAAGTACAAACGGAGTGCTTCCGCTGGCTGATATTCCAATTACAAAATCACTTGCATTCACATTATTTGCAGCCAACTCTCTCGGTCCCTCTTCCGTATCATCTTCCTTTTCCTCAAGCGCTTCAACCAACCGGTCTACTCCACCTGCAAGGATCACATTAAATAACCCTTTGGGTATTCCATATGTGGTTGGCATTTCTATTGCGTCCAATACAGACAATCTGCCACCACTGCCTGCCCCCAAATAAAAAAGCCGACCTCCTTTTTTTAACTTCTCCACTAATGCTTCTATGAGACTATTGAGCTGCGGCAATGCTTTCTCTATAGCATAAGGCACTGTTTTATCTTCCTCATTAATACGCCGTGTAATTTCTTCAACGGTCATTCTTTCCAA
>DAOLFI010000585.1:0-3236 GCA_035326385.1 Niabella sp. | reverse complement strand
TGCTCATAATACTGCGCTGCTGGTTATTGAAGGACAGGTGAAGGTAAATGACAGTGAAGTAGCTGAACATAGTTTTGTGTTGTTTAAAAACGAGGGTGAAGAGGTAGAGCTCACCGCTTCAGCAGATAGTGTGGTGTTATTGCTGAGCGGAGAACCTATTAATGAGCCTATTGCAAGCTATGGCCCGTTTGTAATGAATACTCAGGCAGAAATTCATGAAGCAATAAAAGAGTTTCAAAATGGGAAATATGGCGTATTGCAATAGTGAGGTGTAATGTAAATAAGCAATGACAAATAATTAGGAATCATTACTTGCGGAGCGAAGTCGAAGAAGGTGTCTAAAAAGAGCTGATTTTCAAATCGTATTTTCTTTGTGTCTTCGTGCCTTGTGGTAAGACTGTACTTTTTATACCGCATTGAATAGAAGGAACACTTCGACTTCGCCTGATGATTAAAATTGGAATCAGGTTGAAAAATTAACCTTATAGTTACAAGGTTAATTATTTTTTCAATAGGAGCACTCTGTCTTTTATATTTTCTTCCTGCTGATTTCCGTTAATTGTTATTTTATCAAAAACGAGTACAGGGCATTCCGAACTTTTGTCTTCCTTCGTTAAATAATTAATAGTGTATTCCGCCTTATCATTAATAAAGCCCTTTATAATTCCGCTTTTATCCCACACTCCCACAGCTATCATAAAATGTTTGCCCAGCTCGGTTGAAGCTTCTACCTTGGGTTTTAAATGAGTAGCCCTATCATCTATAATGAAATATATTTGATCGGCAGTATAGCTTGGTGTGCTGGAAAAAAACAGGTTTTCGCCAGTATTTTTATCCACTACATTAAAACGAAATGTATCTGGTTTTATAAATCCAAGACAGTTTTCACCTGTTGCATTTCTTTTTTCACAGGACTGAAAAACAGATAAAATGACAGTGCATAATGCGATAATTTTAAATGTAGCAGAAAATTTCATTAAATCAGTGTTTATAGAAATGGAGACGTTGATATTAAGAAAAATGCAACATTTGAACCTGATGTTAATCTTATTATCTCTTTAAAGAAGTTGCAACGCCTAGATTATATTTCTCTGCTTCACAATAGCTATTTCAACCAGGTTTTAAACCACTGGTCTACCTCATCCATATCCGGAACAGGACCATGGTTCTGGCCTTTTCTTTCTACTATTTTTGCAGGTACCTGGTTCTTTTTTAAGGCTTCATACATAACAACAGCATGTCTGGGAGGAATGATAGGATCATTATCAGAGTAGTAGATCAGGGTGGGCGCATCGCCAGTAGAAACATGCGCTAAAGGGGATGCTTCCGCGTATTTACCCGAAAGCAGGAATGATCCGTCTTTTGTTTCAGGCAGTTCGCCCACATAAGCGCTCATTATATTTATTGCAAAATCATTGTCTATAGCAGTGTCCTGTTGCTTTTTATAATCCGAAAGGTCGAAGGGTGCTGCCAGTGTAACAACCACCTGTACTCTAAAACTGGTGGTATCTGTTTTTTCGGGGGCTTCCTCAAAGCTTTCATCCGAAGTGCCCAGCAAAGCGGCAAGACAGCCCCCAGATGAATGCCCTACAGCACCAATATGCGAGACGTCAATATTATATTTTTCAGCATGAGACCTTATAAAACGAACGGCACGCCTGCAGTCATTTATGATGTCTTTGTATTGAAATGCAGGGGTGAAGCGATGGTTAATAACAAATAATGTATACCCTTTATTTACCAGGCTGCGAACCCAGGCTCCTGTATAAGCGCTGTCCAGATCAACATCATCTTTGAGCTGCGGCTGATCATATTGCAGAGGATAGGTAAATCCAAATCCGCTCCCGGGAATATATAGAAGTCCTTTGCCATTGGCCTTAAAAGGCCGGTACACATCCATCAGTAAAGCGGTTCCTGAGGTGACCCCATAAACAATGTTGTCTTCTTTTTTATAGTTGTTGCCCTGGGCAACAACAGAACAGGAGAAGAGCACTGCTAAACAGTAAAAAACAGCATGCATCATAGGCCTTTAGTATAAGTTATACAAATTACGGATAAAATGGCAATAATGCAGCATTCACCTGTTTAGGCGATTGATCCCGAAATCAGAACACAGTACCTTGCACTTCTAAAAGCACTAATATGAGAGTATTCCTTTTTATTGTCTTTTGTACAATTGGCGCCTGTTGTTTTGCACAATGCAACTATTACTATCTGCAAAACAGTAAGACTGTAACCATCGGTATGTTTGACAGGAAAGGCAATGCAGACGGAAAGTATGTTTACAAAGTATCGGACGTCTCTAAAAATGGCAGTATGACCAGCGCTACCGTTCAGTCAGAGGTGTTTGATAAAAAAGGGAAATCAATGGGCGGTGGAAAAGGTACCATGCAATGCAAAAGCGGCGTATTAATGATTGATATGAGGATGATGCTGAGTCCGCAACAAATGGAACAGTTTAAAAACGCCAAAGTAGAGGGCAAAGGTGCATATATGGAATATCCCGCTTCGATAAGCGTAGGCCAGGCTTTGCAGGATGGCAGCTTTAATATGGACATGAAGATGGAGAATGGGATGGCAGCCAATGTGGCTATTGATGTAACGAACCGAAAAGTAGAAGCAAAAGAAAAAGTAACTACTTCTGGGGGAACCTGGGATGCTTATAAAATAACCTATGATGCTAAAACAGTAATTACCATGGGCATTGGTATTCCCATAAAAATGCAGATAACAGAATGGTTTGTTCCGGATTTTGGAATGGTGAAAAGCAGCTCCAGGTGGGGCACACAGGAGCTGTTATCTGTTGAGTAAAAACGAGGCAATAGATTTTTAATGCTGAATTATCAATTAAACATTAAACTGTTATTGGCCGGACAAGTTCAGCAAATCCTTTGAAACCCTTTCTGTTAGCAGGTTTCAAGCCCCCTCTTCTTTATTTTCCTTTCCCAGGGCATAAGGTAGTTTAGTTAAACAACGATGCTCTGTAAAACATCGATGTTCTGCGAAACATTTTGTTTCGCAGAACTATTGTATAGCCGTTGGCTATATTTAAAAAGTAGCCGAAGGCTACAACATGGAGCTTTGGGACTATAAGTCCCGAAAAGCGATGTTAACTTAAGGACATTGATAGAAGGGGATGAATAAACGCTTTTAAAGAATAAATAAAGGGTTACTCTACAGGATATTTGGTAGTGTTTAGTTCTTTGTGTAAATAGATTATTAGTAACTGTATAGAG
>DAOLFI010000584.1:0-3241 GCA_035326385.1 Niabella sp. | reverse complement strand
GAAAAAGTAGCCAATTTTGATAAACGCAGTGTAAACCAATTTGCGGCAGATGCCCTTTACAGAATTGGTGAAAAAGAAAAAGTATATATCGGTGCCCGTTACAATACCGTACGCGGCCAACTGGTAACCAGCAATAAAGACAAGCAAAGTATTGACAGGGTTGCTGTTGGAGGCGGATGGTTTGTTACCAATAATATTTTGCTGAAAGGTGAATATGTAAACCAGAAATACAACGATTTCCCTGCAGCTAATATCCTTTCGAAAGGAGAGTTTAAAGGCGTTGTGATGCAGGCTGTAGTAGGCTTCTAATCAATCATTGAAGAAAGGGCAGGCCTACAGCCGCCCTTTTCTTTTCTGTTACCTTATTCTTATCGCTAACAACAAAAACTTAGGGTAATGTTTCTGATAAAATTTTTATGGTGTGGAGTGCTGTACTTGTTTTTCAGCGGAGCAACAGCCCAAACCTACCAGGCCTCTGTATCGGAAGGGAGCTCTTTTACTTTGAACGGCTCTTCTAATGTCAACGAATTCAGGCTTGTGTATACCGGGGACTTTGGCAGCGGCAGTAGGGTCAGGGTAAAAAAAGAAGAAAGCAGACTTAATGTAAAAGCCAATGCTTTAAACCTGAGCATACTTGATTTTAAAAGTGCCAATAGCTATATTACCAAAGATTTCAGGAAGATGCTGCGTGCTGATGCTCATCCTACACTTTCCATCGAGGTACTAAGCGTATGGCTGCAGAAAAATCAGCCTGCCAGAATATCTGCACTTATTAACCTTACTATAGCAGGTTGTACCAAACGGGAAATTATAACCCTTGCTATTACAGAGCAAAAAGACACATTTCTGCAATGTAAAGGCAGCCATGCCATCTCTCTTAAAAAATATGCGCTTGTGGCTCCTAAAAAAGCACTGGGCGCTGTACAGGTAAATGACAATGTAACTATAGATATGCTGTTAAACCTGCAATACAAAAAAATAGATTAAGCAGTTGGGTTATATTTTTCAATCTCAGATTGTTGTTTTTTCTTATAAATAAAGCGGCTTTTGTTGAGCCGCTTTTCCATTTTTAAACAGTTTTTACTTTTTGCTGCCCATAGCATACTGAATGCCCCCTAACAGGTGCTGCAGGAACAAAGGCTCGGCGTAAGATTCATCTGTATGGCCCAGCCCTGTATAAAAAACACGCCCGCCTTCAAAGTTATGGTACCATGCCATAGGGTGGAAATCGCCGTTTTTGCCGCCTTCGTAGCTTTTTTCATCAATCGTTATCAACACTTTAATACCAGGATTAATATTTTTGAAATTATACCATTCATCCTTTCTTTCCCAAACATCGGGCAAATGCTTTGTAGCCAGGTGATTCTTATCCTTCACAATCAACTTTGCTGCCTGCTGTTTGGGATGATTATCAAACCATGCCCCGATCATTTTATTATACCATGGCCATTCATATTCGGTATCTGTAGCAGCATGTACCCCTGTAACGCCCCCGCCAGACCGGATATACTGCTGTAAGGCTGTTCTCTGAACCTCATTGAATAAAGTTCCTGTGGTATTTAAAAAAATAACAGCTGCATATTTTTTTAAATGTTTGATTGTAAAAACAGCCGGATCGGTTGTTGTGTCAACCTCAAAGCCATTCTCATTACCCAGTTTCTGTATAGCTGCAATACCTGCAGGTATAGAGGAATGGTAAAAACCCGCCGTTTTGCTCATTATTAAAACCCTGGGAGGATCTTTAAACGATATCAACACCAGTGAAATACAAGTCAAAGCGATGATTATTTTTAAACGGCCGAACATATTATAGATTGCTTTATGTGCATATAAGAATCAACTAAAGTAATGTAAATAATTCTTACTATCCACATTTTTTGAACCATTGTTTAGCGTGAAACTGAATACTATCCGTGACTTTAGCTATATTTGCAGCGCAAATTCAAATACAATTTATTTTTTTAAATAATATAAAGATGAAAAAGATCACATTTACGCTACCTGCTGAAGCTTTAGGCACCGCTACAGAAGCTTTTTTACTTGGAGACTTTAACGAGTGGAATTTAGACAAAGGCGTTAGCTTAAGCGTACAAGCAGATGGCTCTTTAGCCGCTTCTGTTGACCTGGAACCCGGTAAAACTTATGAATACCGTTTTTTATTGAACAATGGCACCTGGATTAATGACTGGGCTGCAGAGCAGTATGCACACAATGCTGTTTTTGGTGTAGAAAATTCTGTGATTTCTGTTCCTGCAGAAGTTGCCCAGGAAAAAGCAGCCGTTAAAAAGGCCAAAGCACCTAAAAAGGAAACAAAGGCTAAAAAAGAAACTGTTGAAGTTGAGCCAAAAGCTAAAGCAAAAAAAGAAACTACAGCCGCTGTTGTAAAAGATGATCTTACCAAGATCGAAGGCATCGGAAGCAAAATAGCTAAATTGCTGGAAGCTGACGGTATCAGCACTTTTGCAGCGTTAGGAAAAGCAACAGGAAAAAAGCTGAAAGCTGTTTTAGAAGCTGCCGGTCCTAAATTTCAATTACACGATCCTGCATCATGGCCTAAGCAGGCTAAATTAGCTGCAGCCGGAAAATGGGATGAGTTAGCTGCATTACAGGAAAAGCTGGTAGGCGGTAAATAAGCTTAGGGCTTCTTTACCGGCTTTTTGGAGGAACTTATCAGCAACGCCGGAAGTAAAATAAGGTTGGTAACCGTAGCCGTTATCAATGTTACAGAGGTAAGCCAGCCTAATGCGCTGGTGCCGCCAAACCCGCTGAAGCAGAAGATTACAAATCCTGCTATTAATACCATAGACGTGTAAATGATACTGATGCCCGTGCTGTGTATGGTTTGTATTACAGTGCTTTCAGGGTCATTATTATGGTAGCTCAGCTCCTGTTTGTAATTTACCAGGAACCTTATGGTAATATCTATGGCAATACCCAGTGCAACACTGAATATAAGCACAGTACTGGGCTTTAGAGGCACGCCCGCCCAGCCCATGATGCCGGCTGTTATTCCTAACGGAATAATATTGGGAATTAAAGAGCACAATAAGATACGCAGCGATTTAAACAGGTACAGCATACAGAGAGCTATTAAAAGAAAAGCCCAGAAAATGCTTTCCTGTAACCCGTTGATGATAAACCGTCCTCCCTCCAAAAAGGCAATACTGCTGCCGGTAAGTGATACATTGTACTGATCCTTAGGGAAAAGCTCGTTGGCGCGTTTCTGAATGCCGTCCAGCAG
>DAOLFI010000583.1:0-3248 GCA_035326385.1 Niabella sp. | reverse complement strand
CGTGGTTCAGCGCATCGGAGATGATCGCATCCTGGTCGTTAAACAAAGGTTCAAACACCCCGCCATTAGCATCAAAAGCGGCTGCATACAGAATGGTATCTTCTGTGCTGAGGAACTCAGATATTTTTTTCTCCAGCTCTTTATGAATATCCTGCGTACCGCAAATAAAGCGCACACTGCTCATACCATAACCATGTGAATCAATAGCTTCATGCGCTGCTTTAATTACATCCGGGTGAGACGATAAACCTAAATAGTTATTGGCACAAAAGTTTAAAACAGTTTTGCCGTTCACTTCAATTTCGGCACCCTGCGGACTTTTAATGATACGTTCTGTTTTATATAAACCTGAAGCTTTGATTTCCTCAACTTCATTTGCTATACGTTGTGTAAATTTTTCGTTCATGGTCTTTATAATTTTTTAACTGTGTTTGGAAGGTTATACAAATTTAATATAAGAGCAAGGTTGTTTTTCAGACAAACGGTTGCACAAAACATTATTCAATTTCTCTCCGAAACAGAGGAGATCTACAAGGTCTGTTTGCCGAGGTATAAATCATAGATCTTGCTTCCTAAACAAAATCCCTGAAGTTTTGCCTGTTGATTAAAATTATACCTGCTTTATAGGCATCTTTAAAAGTATTATAGGCTTTTAATTTCGCGTTAAGGGCCCATTTAATTTCATAACCTGTTATGGCTCCATTATCCTCTTCTACATAATCAATTTCTTGCTGTTGCACTGTTCTCCAAAAGTAGGAACGGGTTTGCGTTTGCCCATACATTATCTTTTTTCGCCGTTCTGCAATTAAAAAATTTTCCCAAAGAGCGCCCTTATCCTGCCTTAAATCGAATGGCGTAAAATTACCTATTACTGCATTTCTGATCCCTGTATCAACAAAGTATATTTTCTGGTTGGTTTTAATTTCGTTCCTAAGATTACGGCTAAAACTGCCCAGCCTGAAAATTACATATGCTTTTTGAAGTAAATCAATATATGCTGCAATTGTTTTTTTATCCACCCCTATCAAAGCAGACAGTTCATTATAACTAACCTCATTCCCTAACTGTAACGCCAGCGCATGTAATAGCTTTTCCAGTATTTCAGGTTTTCTGATCCCGCCATACGAAAGCAGATCTTTATATAAATAGCTGCTTGTTAATTCTTGTAGAACCTGCACCTCTTCACCTGCATGATTAATTACATCAGGATACATTCCGTACACTATACGTAATTCTAATTGTTGTTCGGCTTTAAGATAATCAACGCTTTTTTCAAATTCTTTCCATGAAATGGGCCAAAGCTCGTACTCCCATTTGCGCCCGGTTAATGGTTCTTTTAAATTATTGGATAGCTCTAAAGCTGATGATCCGCTTGCAATGAGCTGTACACTTTTAAAAGTGTCCGTAATAAGTTTTAAAGTAATACCAATGTTTTGGATGCGTTGTGCTTCATCAATAAATACAATATTGTTATTACCGATAAGACTTCGAAGCTGTTGTATATTGGCATTTGTTAGCAATGCTCTTACAGTAGGGTCATCACAATTTAGAAAAAGATGTTGCTTATTTTTTAATATATTTTCCAAAAGGGTGGTTTTTCCAACCTGCCTTGGACCTACTACAATAATTGCCTTTTTCTTTCCGAATTTTGATTCTATTTCCGGCTGAATAATACGTTCAATCATGATGCAATTATTTACCTGATTTTTCAAAGATATTAATAATTGGGGATTATAATCCCTGATAATTATAATAATTAGGGATTATGATCCCTGAAATTATGTTTTTTTAGAGAATAAGTAAGAAGCCGGAGTTTATTCAGCTTTTTTCCTGCTCACCACGGCTTTGGTAACAGTTTTATCGCCGAAACGGTTTTTGATATCGTCTACCGCTTTGTAAAGGTTTAGTCTGGTGTCCTGGCTATTGAATAAGTTCATCTGCATACCGCTATCTGCCAGCTGGCTGAAACGTACGCCGATCAACCTTACCGGCCGGCCCCGCTGGTAGAATTTATCAAAAATTTCTTTAGCTTTTTCAATCAGTTCATCATCTAAGGAAGTAAAGGGAATAGTTTCCTGTTTGCTGGTGGTTTCAAAATCAGCATACCTTATTTTTACGGTAAGGCAGCCTGTAAGTTTCTCGTCCTGCCGGAGGTCGTAAGCATTTTTCTCTGTAAGCCTTACCAGCTGGGTATGTAAAAAATCAACATTGGTTTGATTTTCATGAAAAGTAGTTTCGTGGCTCATACTTTTCTGATTCCATTCCGTTTCCAGCTCGGCGCTGCCTATGCCGTTTGCTTTACGCCACAGGTCGCGGCCCCATTTACCTAGCTTTTTTTCCAGCGTTTCTATAGGAGTATTGGCAATATCTTTTATAGTATGCAGACCTATCGCCCGCAGGCGCGGTTCTGTCTGTTTGCCTATGCCGTTTATTTTTTCAATACCTAATGGCCATAGGAAATCTTTTTCTTTACCGTGTGGTATTTCCAAGAACACGTTGGGCTTAGCTTCATTTGTGGCCATCTTACTGATAAATTTGGCAGATGATAAACCGCAGGAAATGGGCAGGCCTGTTTCTTTTATGATCAGCTCTCTAAGCTGGCGTGTATAGTTGCTTACATTAAAATAGCGGTCCATCCCCGTAAGGTCACAGTAAAACTCATCAATAGAAGCCTTCTGAAACAGCGGTACTTTAGAAGCAATGATGTCAGTAACTTTTTTTGAGTAATGGCGGTACTGATGATAATTGCCTTTAAGTACAGTGGCCTGCGGACAAAGCTTTACTGCTGTTTTCATGGGCATGGCGGAGTGAACGCCAAATTTTCTGGCTTCATAGCTGCAGGTGGAGACAACGCCGCGATTAACCGAACCCCCTACAATAACCGGCTGGCCCTTTAGTTCCGGCTTTAGCAGCAGCTCCACCGAAACAAAAAAAGAGTCGAGATCAAAATGGGCGATATAGGGTAGAGGCTGGCTCACATTTCAAAAGTAAAATTTTTTTCTTGCGCAGGTCTGTAGTAAAGCAATGTATCTGGACGACCTGTGCATTTCTTCCACCAGTAGTAGTTACGCAATGGCCGGGTCATGGGTAGAGACCAGCACAAGAGGTGATCTATGAGGTCTGTATGTTGGGATATAAAGACCTCATAGACTGTTTTAACCTCCTGGTGTTAATGGAATAGCAACATCTGTATGTGCCGCAGGCTGCCAGCATTGTTGCTGATCCAGTGTCAGCCTTATTTCAAATGG
>DAOLFI010000582.1:0-3251 GCA_035326385.1 Niabella sp. | reverse complement strand
CCACTTCCTTTAAACCGGATGATGTATTTTTTGGCTTCAAAATGCAATCGTTAAAATGTAAACGTTATCAAATATACAAAAGATTTATAATGAACCCAACCCTTTCAGGGAATAATATTGCTGTTTTTTGAGCAGGCTCTTTTTGCAAAGAGGCTGCCATAAACGCTCACCTGCTATCAGCTATTTAATCAGTGATTTCGTTAATCACTTCTCCTACCGAGGCACCGGGTGCCTGTATATGTAAAAGCGCTGCAAGGGTTGGTAGTAGCATCCAAAAACGTCTGGAGGTATAGGACGCAGTACATGAAAGGGCTGAATCATTAGGATATTTTTATTATAAGCCCCTGTAGTTACTACCCGGTTGGTAAACAACGGCTCCTGTTTATAACCAGGAGCCATTGTTCGTTATAAGCTTAAGTATGCTATGTTTATATGTTTTGTATTGAAAAAAATTTACGCCACTCCATATTAATAACCATTGTTTCCAAATTCATCTGCATTATTGATCTGGTTCAAAAAGTTAAACGGAATAGGACGTTTATAGTGCCTGGCTGCCACAAAATTTGTAAAGGCTGTTCTATTGTAAGTTTGTAAACGGGACTCAAATGCTTTATTGCGTTTTAATATTGCCCAGCGGTTATACTCACCGCAAAGCTCCCTGGCATATTCATCAAAAACATCGTTCATAGAAGCTGACGCCAATTGCATACCGGTACCCATATTGAAATCACCAATATTACGGCACGCCCTTCTGCGCAATACATTTAAATATTGTGCAGCAGCGGCGCCATCACTATTTACGTGGAGGGTAGCTTCAGCCGCAATTAGATACACTTCTGCCATACGCATAATCATAATATTTCCCAGCTTCTGCTGAAAGTTACCCCCCAGCCAACCACCGTCGAAGTTATGATTGAACTTCATCATAGCAGGAAAGAGGTTGGCAAGGCTAGAAGGAGTAAACCCGTTCGATGATGTAACGGCCTTATAAGTACTGCCTGTTGGATCTGACGGATCGAACAAATCATCAATATTTACCGTAACATACCGGCGGGCGTTTTTTTCTGCAGGGCTAAGCGGAGCTTTACTCAGGTAGGCAAAAAATCTGTCCTCATCGGCAGCCAGCGGATAAGGATGTACATTGGCATTGGACACGGTAGTTAAATCTGAAATATTTCCTGCATAAGCGCCTTTCTTCCATATCATTGGAATATACTGCCACGTAGCATTCTGGGAAGCGTTCCGGGCATTTACATCAGCATAAGGATAGATCTTTTCTCCTATATGGGAAGCGTCAATACCATATTTGGTACACATGGCCGCTGTAAGTGTAACTGTTGCATCGTTGTAAGATACCCTTGCCGGAGCAGGAGCACCGCTGCCCAGGTTGGCGAGAGCCTGAACCCCAGAATAGTTTGCAAACGCCGTAACAAATGTATTTTCCCATCGCTTATCATATGCTGCATTAAAGCAGTTGATCAGATATTTGGTGGGCGCTACAAACTGCTGGTTCAAACGTCCGTAATATGCATTGGATGTATTAGAGTTCACTCCCCTTTTGAAAATATCCGCTGTGCTGAATGCATCATCGAACTTAGGATAATAATGCAGGTAAAGGTTGGGCTTTGTGTTGCCTGTGAAATAATCATAGGATGAATTATAGGGATTAAGCCCATAGGCTGTAAACAGAACTTCAGTATTGTTCCGGTTGTTGGCAGCAGCAAAAACTTCTGCAAAATCATTGTACAATGCTGCGTTATATGCGCCCATATTATTAATGAGCGTATCTGCCACTTCTTTAGCCCGCAGCCAATACGTCTTTCCTCCTTCGTTCAGCTCCTCTCCTGCCCCCTGGGCATATACACGGGCAAGCAAGCCCAATGCAGACTTTTTGGTAACGCGCTGAGGATTGTTTTCATAAGGCGTTACGGGCAGATTTTCAAAAGCAAATCTTAAGTCGGAAACGACCTGGGTATAAATTTCCTGAATACTGTTGCGTTTGGGACTCAGGTTTTTTACAGGATCATCGACTAATATTAATGGAACTTCTCCAAACTGTGCTACCAATACGGAATAATAGTAGGCCCTTAAAAAGCGGGCTTCAGCTACCAGAATTTGAATGTCAGAAGCCTTACCATCTGTCAGTTGGTTTGAGATCTGGATGGTTTTATTACAATCTTTTATGGAGCCCCAGGCAAAAGTCCATACGTTATTTACAATTCCGGAACTGTTTGTAAATTCCTCATAGGCCATCAAATCCCTGAACTGGTTATGATTATTGTAAGGGAATGTCCACAAATCGGTTCCCAGCTCAGACGCAAGACCGTACTGCATGCCGATAAGGGATCCCCATAGCCCTGTATAACAGTTGGACTGATAAGCTTTCCAGCCATCAAATTTTACCAGCACATCCTCTTCGGATAAAGACACAGGATTAAACTCTTTCAAACTGCAAGATGATATATATAATGTAATAAACACTCCTAACCCACATTTATACAATATTCCTTTTATAATGCTATATTTCATGATTCTGCTTTTAATGATTTTAACAATTAAAATGTTACATTAAGACCCAGTACCACCTGTTTGGTTAAGGGATAACTTAATTCGCCATTCATCTCTGGATCATATTGTTTTAATAAATGGTTTTTTGCCACTATCAATGGGTTGGTAATGGTACCATATATCCTGAATTTCTCAAGCGTCATTTTCTTTGCCACATTCACAGGCAGCGTGTATCCCAGGCTGATATTCTTAATCTTAAAGAAAGAACCCTCCACATACGATAAACCTGAGAAACCAAGCATACTTGAAGTGGTGGCCTGGTGATTCATTATCGGGAAATCGTTGGACGGATTCTCGGGGGTCCAGTAGTTAAAGTATTCGGGAATGGTTCTTGAAGGGCTTGCATTAGTAGCAAATCCACTTGGCTGGTACCATCCCAGCATGTTGTAATTGATCATCTGTCCCCATCTGAAATAAGCGTATACAGTCAAATCAAAACCTTTATACCTGAATCCATTTTGAAATCCAAGCGACCAATCGGGCGTATTATGTCCCAAGACCTGGTAATCGTTGGCACTGTAAGTATACCTGGCATTTGCGGCGGTAAGATCAGGGTTATACTTTTGAGCTAATGCCAGGTCGGGGTAGTAGTATGTTTTTGTTCCATTAGCAGCTTCCTTCATATATACACCCTCTTCAAGCCGGGTCATTCCCGGAACATTTACCTTAATATCGCCCGGGCG
>DAOLFI010000581.1:0-3258 GCA_035326385.1 Niabella sp. | reverse complement strand
TTTTTCCTTTGCACGAAGGGAGCGCGAATGAGAATGCAACAATGGCAACAATGGCCAGGATTTTTTTCATTTCATTTAGTTTTTAAATGTTTAGTAAAAAATTACAAAACGAATATAATCGAATTAAGTGCCAATAAGTGTATTAGCAGGTATCATTCTGGAAATTATTTTAATATTAACAGATGGCAGCGGCAATGGCTTCATGATTCAGAAGCGCAATGTTTTTTGCTTCTGTTTTAATGTATTCCAACTCTGTAAATTCATTGATGATCTTGTAAACGGTTTCGTAGGCGGTACCTACGTAAGCTGCAATGTCGTGCCTGCTTATGGTAAAAGCAATATAACCTTCTGTGTCCCGGCCAAATTTTCTTTCAAATGCCAATAAAGCGCTGGCCAGCCGGGCCCTTACGGTCATGTGGGCCAGGTTACGCATCCGTATTTCTGACAGCTGTAGCTCATCGGCCAGGAACATCATAAAATGATAGGCAAAGTCTTTATTTACCTTGAAAGTGGCCTCAAAAAAGTCAAGGCTGATATAACATAGGGAAACCTGTGTCAGCGCGGTGGCCGTTATAGGATAGTTGCTGGTGGTGGTGCTAAGGCCTCTGTGCCCTAAAATGTCCTGGTTGTGTGCAAAACGCAGGATCAGCTCTTTGTCTTCGTGCCATATCTTGTGCACTTTGGCTACGCCATCAAGCATAAAATAAATGCCTGCTACAGTATCGCCTTCAGCAATAATGGTTTCGTTCTTTTTATAATGCAGTACCTGGAGGTTGGCTTCAAGAGCGGGCCACCATTCCTTCATGCAGTGGGTATGTAAAAAAGATCGGGTGGTATCAATGATTCTTTTCTGGCGCATAACAATAAAGGTAAAAGAATCTTTGCTGGGGATATATGATATATATTACCTGTTTAAGGTTTTCAGCATATTTTTTATATGATTATCAGCAGCTAATTCCCCCGGCAGGGCAACAACATTGCCTATGATGATAATGGCCGGATTTCCCAGGCCGGCATATTGTGCCCTGAAATAAATGTCTTTTACCTTTCCGGTAACTATTTTTTCAGAGGGCAAAGTTCCGTTCTGGATAATAGCTGCAGGCGTTTCGGCTTTGCCGTATTGGGTGAATATCTCTGTTATGCGCTCTAACTTACTCATTGCCATAAGTATGACTACCGTGGCGGTTGATTGTGCAGCTAATTTTATATCGCCTGATATATCTCCGCTTTGGGTAGTGCCGGTAACTACCCAAAAGCTTTCGTTGGTTCCTCTTGCGGTGACAGGGATCATTTGGGATGCCGGTACAGCCAGGGCGCTGGATATACCGGGCACCACTTCTACATCAATACCAGCACTTCGGGCAATTGTTATTTCTTCCCACGCCCTGCCAAATACAAATGGATCGCCCCCTTTCAGGCGAACTACGCATTGATATTTACTACTGTATTCAAGTATAAGGTTATTGATTTCTGATTGACTTAATGCATGACAGCCATATCTTTTCCCTACAAATTGTTTGATACAGTCTTCTTTGCAGTACAACAACAGTTCTTCATTAGCTAATGCATCATATAAAATCACATCGGCTGTTTTTAGCTTCCTGATGGCCTTTAAAGTGATCAGCTCGGGATCTCCCGGACCTGCGCCTATTAATACCAATTTTGTCATTTTAAAACATTATTAAAATATATATATAATATTATTTACTCAAAAATATAAAAAATTGTTGATTATTTATTATATTTGTAATAATATAATTTATTAATATATTTATTAAATCAGAATTTTATGTAAAAATTTGATACTAAATACTTATTTATTTTATATATAATTTATTTTAATTTATTGGTTGCCTGCCATTTTCTGAAACTTTAAAAAATAAGGTTTATGAAAGTTATTGTTATTGGAAATGGTATGGTTGGCCAAAAATTCTGTGAGAAACTGCTCTCTAAAGGAATTCCTGATCTGCAGATAACCGTATTTGGAGAAGAAACCCTCGCTGCTTACGACCGGGTGCATCTCAGTTCTTATTTTGCAGGAAAGACAGTATCGGACTTAACCTTACAGCCTGTAAAATGGTATCAGGAAAACGGTATTGAACTGCGTTTGGGCGATCCGGTACAGGAGGTAGACCGGGAACACAAAACCGTCCGTTCTTTTGAAGGTATATCACTTCATTATGATTACCTCGTTTTTGCTACCGGTTCCTCGGCACTTGTGCCGCCTATACCAGGAGTAGACAAGGAGGGCGTTTTTGTATATCGTACCATTGAAGATCTGAATATGATATGGCGCCATGCTCCAGCTGCTAAAACTGCTGCGGTTATCGGTGGAGGCTTATTGGGGCTTGAGGCCGCCAAAGCCTGTCTTGATCTGGGTATAAAAGATACACATATTATTGAGTTTGCTCCAAGACTGATGCCCCGCCAGATAGATGAGGCAGGCTCAGATATTCTGGTACAGCAATTAAAAGAGCTGAATATTACTACTCATACCGGTAAGAATACCGCTGCCATTTTGGGCAACGAAGCTATCAGGGGAATGATTTTTACTGATGGTTCTATTTTAAGTACCGATATGTTGATTATATCAGCCGGTATTAAACCGCGCGATGAGCTGGCACGTGCCTGTGGGCTGCCTGTGGGACCAAGAGGCGGTATTGTTGTGAATGATGAAATGTGCACAAGCGACAGCTCGGTATTTGCTATCGGTGAATGTGCGCTGCACCATTCTATGATCTATGGATTGGTGGCTCCCGGTTATGAAATGGCAGATGTAGCAGCATCCCGGTTGGCGGGTACACAAAAATTGTTTCATGGCTTTGATTTGAGCACCAAGCTGAAGCTGATAGGTGTGGATGTTGCCAGCTTTGGTGATCCGTTCATTGCCGGTGAAGAAGCAAAAACAATAGTATTCAGGGATAACCACCGCGGTATTTATAAAAGGATCAACTTTTCCAATGATGGTAAAGAATTGCTGGGAGGGATCCTGGTAGGCGATGCAGATGCTTACAATATGTTGTTGCAGGTATGCAAGAATAAGATGGCATTGCCTCCCGATCCGATGGACCTTATCATCAAACCAAAAGAAGGAGGCGGAGACACAGGCGCGGGCGTATTGGCTTTACCCGATGATGCGCTTATATGCAGTTGCGAAGGGGTGACCAAGCTTGATATTTGCAATGCTGTTACCCAGCAGGGTTGTGAAACGGTAGATGCCATTAAAAAATGCACAAAAGCTGCAACAGGTTGTGGCGG
>DAOLFI010000580.1:0-3265 GCA_035326385.1 Niabella sp. | reverse complement strand
AACACAAACGGAGCTGTATAAGAGCACCGAAATGGAGATCAGGATCAATGCCGGAAACGGAGAAGATTATTTTACTACAGGTTGCCCTATTCGTATTAATGGGAAAAAAATGATTTCTGACAGGCCGGCACCCTTACTGGGGCAGCATACTGAAAAAATTAAAGGAGAATTTTTATTATAATGAAATTCCTGCAGGATATATTAGTGGTTGACTTTAGCCAGTTCCTTTCCGGGCCCTCTGCATCCTTATGTCTGGCTGATTTTGGCGCAGATGTAGTGAAAATTGAAAAGCCGGGAACGGGCGATATCTGCAGAGAGTTATATGTGTCTGATGTGGTCATTGATGGAGAGTCTTCTATATTCCATGCCATCAACCGGAATAAAAAAAGTTATGCAGCTGATCTTAAATGTCCGGATGATGTAAGCCGGATCAAAAAAATAATTGAAAGGGCCGATGTGGTGATGCACAATTTCCGCCCCGGCGTAATGGAAAGATTAGGTTTTGATTACGAGAGTGTAAAGCAGCTTAACCCTTCTGTAATTTATGCTAATATAACCGGCTATGGTGAAGATGGTGACTGGAAACATTTACCGGGCCAGGATCTTTTGCTTCAGTCTATCTCTGGGCTTGCCTGGTTGAATAATAGCAGCAGTGCCAATCCTACGCCAATGGGCGTTTCGGTGGTAGATATGCTGGCCGGAGGGCACCTGGCGCAGGGTATTCTTTCCCTTTTATATCGTAAAGGTATTACCGGTGAGGGTGGCAGCATACAGGTCAGTATGCTGGAGAGCGCCCTGGACTTCCAGTTTGAAGTATTGACCTGCTATTTTAACGATGGCGGGCGGCTGCCGCAGCGCAGCGCTGTTAACAGCGGACATGCTTATGTAGCGGCTCCTTATGGCATATATAAAACAGAAGATGACTATATAGCCATAGCAATGGCAGATATTGTTCAGTTAGGGTTGCTGACCGGCTGTGGGCCATTAACCGTTTATAACGATAAGAAGGACTGGTTTGATAAAAGAGATGAAATAAAATCAGTATTGGCACGCCACCTTCTTACAAATACAACGTCATATTGGTTAAGTATACTGGAGCCTGCTGGTGTTTGGTGTTCCAAAGTTTTGGATTATAAACAGCTGACAGAAGAAGAAGGCTATAAATTGCTGAATATGGAAATTGTGGTAAAGACCAGTAATGGTATTTCCATAAAAACCACAAGATCGCCTATAACAATAGACGGGCGTACGCTCTCCAATAATATAGGGGCTCCGGCATTGGGTGAGCACAATAATGAGATCGACTTAAAATTTGAAACAGGTGTAGAACCTGAAGCAGTTAGTGTGCAGTAGAAACTATATATTTGCATATGATTATTGATACGCATGTACATATATGGGATTTAGAGCGTTCGGGGTATGGATGGTTAAAAAATGCTGATGGACTGCTGCAGCAAACCTACAGCCTGGAACAATTAGAAACTTTCCGTGTTGCTGCCGGTGTTGCTGCAGGCCTGCTGGTGCAGGCTGATAATACTCTTGAAGATACGGCACTGATGATTGAAGCGGCTAACGGTCATGACTGGATCAAAGGTGTAGTGGGTTGGTTACCCCTAACCAGCAGCTCAAAAACGGAGCAATTGTTACAGTCGGTCTTTTCAGCTGAAAAATATTTTAAAGGGGTAAGGCACCTGATTCATGATGAAGCGGATGATGAGTGGTTATTACAGCCGGAGGTAATTAAGAGTCTGAAATTACTGGCGGCGCATCGCCTGCCTTTTGATGTGGTAGGTGTTAAAGCAAGTCATATAAAAACTGCTTTAAGGGTAGCTGAGCTGGTGCCAGACCTGAAAATAGTATTTGACCACCTGAACCAGCCGCCTGTAAAAAGCGGTGAGCGCTTTGGTGAATGGGGACAGTACATGAAACAGGTCGCGCAGCATGAAAATTTTTATATTAAAATTTCCGGGCTGGGAACAACAGCAGGAAAAGAAAAATTTAGTGCAGCGGCAATAAAGCCGTATATAGATTTTGTATTAACAGCTTTTGGAGCTGACCGTTGTTTTTGTGGCGGCGACTGGCCGGTGTCTTTACTGGCGTCAGGTTATGTAGAAGTATGGGAGGTATATAAGCAGGTTATTAAAGAGTTGGTTGAGGATGAACATCAAAGGCGTTTGATTTTTAGCAGGAATGCTATTTCATTTTACAATCTGGACAGGGTCTGACCAATATTATAGAATACCAATGCCATAGGTTTATAGTTAGTTCAATAAAAATATAACGAATGCAATTATTCTGGGGCATATTTTTTCATGGTGTAGGCGCTTCCTCTGCAGCGTTATGTTACACCCCTGAAAAGAAAGTTAAAGGCTGGAGTTGGCAGACTTACTGGTTGGCCCAGGCTTCTGTATGCTGGTTTTTGCTGCCCCTGGTTATTGCATGGCTCACTATTCCGTCTTTGGGCCGTGTATTAAGTGAGGCGCCTGCTTCGGCCATGCGCAATTCGTTCTTGCTGGGGATGGCTTATGGGATAGGCGGTACAGCTTTTGGTATGGCGATAAAATATATCGGCTTTTCTCTAACCTATGCTATTTCTGTAGGCATATCCTGTGTCCTGGGAACTTTAGTTCCACCATTGATGAATGGCACAATGAGCGATGTATTGAATGGAACGGGCGGACAATGGATTTTGACGGGTGTGGTGCTGGGTGCGGCAGGCATTGCTTTTTGTGGCGTAGCCGGCAGGCTGAAGGAGAAAGATGTAGCACAAAGCCATACTGCTTTTTCATTCAAAAAAGGATTGCCTTTATGTTTGCTGGCAGGCATATTATCTGCATTTTATGGTTTCGCGATAAATGCAGGTAAGCCCATTTCAGACATTGCTGCTGAGTATGGTGCAGGCAATTTCCAGGTTAATGTGGTATATATATTTTCTAATACAGGAGCCTTTGTTACAACATTGCTGTACACTTTATGGTTACATGTAAAAAATAAAACCTTTTCAGAATATCGGAATATTAATAAAGGTACTTTAAGCATTAATTATTTAATGGCTCTTTTAACCGGTATGTTATGGTATGGCCAGTTTTTCTTTTATGGTTTGGGACATGTGCGTTTGGGAAAGTTCGAGTTTTCTAGCTGGGCTATACACATGATCCTGCTGGTATTTTGTAGCTCGCTGGTTGGGCTGGTATTAAAAGAGTGGAAATTTGCCCGACCTCTAACCCGCCGTGCGCTTGCTTTTGCGCTGGCTATACTTTTATTG
>DAOLFI010000007.1:0-17290 GCA_035326385.1 Niabella sp. | reverse complement strand
CGGATATTGAATTGATTGCCTTCGCCCGGCACAACCGACGATGAGGTCGTAAATCCAGCAACGGCACCCTGTAATGCCGCGCCAAGGCTGGTTATGGGTCTGTCGCCCAGCACTTTGTCCATTTGTACCTGTGCCACGGCTCCTGTTACATTCTCTCTTTTTTGCGTGCCGTAACCCACTACTACAATTTCGTCCATACGGCCTTCAAGCGCTGTCAAAATCACTTCAATGGAAGATTGATCCCTGATGGTAATTTCTTTAGATACATACCCCACTCTTGAAAATACCAATATATCACCGTTTGTAACATCCAGTGTAAAAAGCCCATTGGTATTTGTTGTGGTACCAGTCTTTGTATCCTTAATGAATACAGAAACGCCCTCCAGCGGTTCACCGCTGCTATTTTTTACACTACCATTGATCGGTGCAGGTGTAACATATTTTTGCTCCACCTTGTTGGGATTTTCGAGAACGATGATAGTATTTCCTTTTACACTATAATCTAACTTTGTTGTGGAAAACAGGTCTTCTAAAACATTGGCAACCGTTCTGCGCCCGGAAGTTACTCTAATGTCATTGTAAGCGTTTATTTGCGACTCAGGATAAGCAAATCTAAAAGGTGTTTGCTGCTCAATCTGGGCAAAGACCTGCTTTAAAGATCCTTTTTGCAGCGTTATTGAAACTGCCGTTTTATTAATATTCTGACCGGAAGAATTGCTGGCCAGTAACACACTAAATGTCAGTAACAGCAATGTGAGTGTAACAAAGCTTAATTTCATTAAATAAATAATTTTCTTACACGCCGCAGAGTTTCGGGTTGACCTTATTAAAAAGGAGTCCTGAAAGGCATTTTTTTTCATACCTTTAATGTGATTTAAATGTGAACAATAAAATTTTAAATCCCGGCTGTATTAATTCGTAGTTAATACGGCCTTTTTTGTCTTCGTATATCTAGTATTTAAAAACTCAAATGTTAATTGCAACCGTCTCCGATTATGTCAATTGTGTTTGTTCCGCTCTTGCGCCATTGAGCGTTGGTTATGGCGCATAAAATATCAAGGCAATCATCCAAAGATTTATCGGTAACATCTGCCGTAAAGCGGCACTGTTCCAGTTTATCATTCCCAATTTTAATATCAACCCCGTATTTCTCGTACATCGTTTTAGCTGCCGTTCGCCAGTCTTCATTTTTAAAAGCCAGGTCCTGCCTTACCCATTTGCTTACCGAGTCAATGTCTACTTTTTTTGTAACCAGCGCAACTTCCTCTGCCGGCAGTTTATTCATAGCCAGAAAATCACCTTGAGTCAATGTTCCCAACGTTTTATGACTTGATAATTCTTCCACTTTTACCTTACCCCTGGCAACCGTTACTTCAAATTTTCCCTTAGCGGCATTTACATTAAAAGCCGTGCCCAGCACCCTGATGCTATAATTACCGGAATGAACAATGAAAGGTTTACCCGTATCATGAGCTACATCAAAATAAGCCTCGCCTGTTAAATCAACGGATCTTGTTTTCCCATTTAAAAAAGAAGATGAGTCAAAAGATAACGTACCGCTTTTCCGAAGTGTCACTTCAGTGCCATCCGGTAAAGTCATCACCCTGGTATCTGTTTGCACAGGTACTAAAACCTTTTGTAATACAGGATTAGAATTGTAGCCATCAGTTGGCGCACTTGACTTGTAAAAAAGGTATCCCAGGAAAAGTACGGCTATTATCGATGCCGCAGCCACGTACTTTTTAATTTCAAAGATTCGGACTACAGGCTCTTCTTCTTGCCGTTGAATTTTAAGGCGAAGCCTGGAATATACTTTATCCCATTGTTCATTGTTTAAGCCTACTTCATCCTGCTGTGCGCGCCATGCCTCATCCAGTCCAATCGACAGGCGCTCTTCCTTGGTAAGCTCGGCCATCAGCGACCAAAACTCGTCCAGCTCCTGCTGCGTGCAAGCGCCGGCTATATATTTTTTGAAAAGCAATTCCAGCCTGTAAGGATTGGATGACATATTAATCAGGATTATGTTAGTAAAGACGGCCACATAACCCCAACAGGACTATTGCAAGAAAAAAAAATTTAAGATTTTTTGTACGCGGTTCTACTCAAGTAATATGGCCGGTAATAAAATCCTGTTTAAAGTTAGAAAAACAAGGCTGCGAGAAAAGCAAACCAGCAGGTTTCTACCCATAACTTATTTTTCAGGGGCTCTAAAGATTTCATGGTTTGAGAAATAGTATTCTTAACCGTATTCTGCGAAATATTAAGCTGACTGGAAATTTCTTTATGTGAAAGTCCGTCTATCCGGCTTAACATCAATATACTCTTTCTTTGGGGCGGAAGTGTATTTAATACTATTTCCAGTAATTCTTTATACTCAACGAAAGCATATGAGTCAGGTGTCTCCTCCGCAGCTTCCGGCCAATTTTCGCTTATTCTTTTTTTTATCTTCTTATCCTTTGAAGCTTTTTTCAGGAAATCAATCGCCTTTCTTTTGGCAACGATAAACAAGAAAGCGTCCATGTCATTTATACCTGGTAGCTCTGATCTTTTTTGCCATAGCTTTAAGAATATATCTATAGTAACTTCTTCCGCTATTTCAGGCGCTTTTACTATAAGCAATACAAAATGATGCACTTTTTCCCGGTACATCGAAAAAAAATGATTAAAGGCTGCCTCATCACCCTTTGACAAAAGTTCATATAAATGGCTATCTTTCTCCATTCTTTAATAAGCTGCTTGCTGTTATCGCAGTTTAGCTAAACATACGCACATGGTAAATTTAAGTAAAAGTTAAGAATATCAGTGTACAAACGATTGCACATCTTTGTTTTTCGTTCCTTTTCCGCATTACTATGTTTGTCGCTAAATGACTATTTTTACAGCTTATCTTCATGCAATTCAATATTTAGAATAATAAGTCAATGATTCAGGAAAAGAGGGCTCCGATAGAGAAACTGGTACAACCTATACAACGATTTATTCAACTTGAAAAATCCGGTGGCATTGTTTTGGGTCTAAGTGTCATTGTAGCGCTTATTTTAGCTAATTCAGGCTGGTCCGAGGGATATCATCATTTTTTAGAACATAAGTTAGGACTACATTGGGATGGAAAGGTCTATTTTGAATACGACCTCCATCACTGGATCAATGATGGCCTGATGTCCGTTTTCTTTTTTGTTGTAGGACTTGAACTGAAAAGAGAGATCATAGCCGGGCAGCTCTCTGATTTACGCAGCGCCTTATTACCCATTGGGGCTGCAGCAGGAGGTATGGTTGTGCCGGCAGCCATTTATCTGTTATTGAATAACTCCGCGGCAACCAGCAGTGGTTGGGGAATACCAATGGCTACGGATATCGCATTTGCCCTGGGTGTTTTATTTTTGCTGGGCAAAAAAGTACCGCTTTCATTAAAGGTTTTTCTTACTGCCCTGGCTATTGTTGATGACCTCGGAGCAGTGCTGGTTATAGCCTTTTTCTATACTTCCCATATTTCATTGCTGCACCTGGCAATAGGCGGAGGGGTTTTACTAGCCATGTATATAGGTAACAAGTTGGGCGTGAGGAGTATCATTTTTTATGCTATACTGGGTATTGGCGGCGTGTGGACAGAATTTTTGTTGTCCGGCGTACATGCTACAATAGCGGCAGTACTTGCTGCATTTACCATACCGGCGGATGTAAAGATAAAGGAGCAGCTTTTTATTGGTAAGATACAGAAATACCTTGACCACTTTAAAAGCATTGATCCAATGGAAAACAAACCGACCCTTACCAATGAACAA
This sequence comes from Niabella sp., assembly GCA_035326385.1. Lineage (GTDB taxonomy): Bacteria > Bacteroidota > Bacteroidia > Chitinophagales > Chitinophagaceae > Niabella. Next base: position 13,508 of record DAOLFI010000007.1, on the reverse strand, counting down.
CTGCATGTATTGGAACAGGTACAGGATGCAACTATTGCGGCTACACCGCCTTTACAACGCCTGGAACATGCTATGCATCCTTTGGTAACATTTATAATTATACCTGTTTTTGCGCTTGCGAATGCAGGGGTATCTCTTAGCATTGATCCTGACAACCTGTTCAGCACTAATATTGCAATAGGAGTATCAGCAGGCTTGTTATTAGGCAAATTTATAGGTGTGGTAGGCTTCACCCTGTTATTCATAAAACTTAGGATTGCCCGTTTTCCCAAAGGCATGAATGTTCGCAATCTGCTGGGAGCCGGGTTGTTAGCTTCCATAGGGTTCACCATGTCTTTGTTTATTACTTCCCTTGCTTTTTCAAATGAAATTTATATTACTCAGGCTAAGATCGGCATATTTGCAGCTTCTATTATTGGCGGTGTTGCAGGTTATATTTTATTAAACAGGCAAGCTGGCAAATAGATCTCATCAATCATTTTTAAATTATCATGGCTCTGCATCACGCTGTACCTTACCAGGAAGGATCAACCACAATTTCTAAAGGGCATCCGCACATTATAAACCACTTTTCTTCCGGTAAAACTGCACCAGAAATCGCAACAGCAGAAAGGGAGCAATAACCAGCACAGAACCCCATTTATTTCCAGGTGTAAATATATCAGGGAGCCGCCTTACCACTCCAAACAATACAAACGCACCCAGTATAATGGAGATATGCAGTACAATCATATTGGCCGTGAAGCCATTTCTGGATTGAGCAGATATTGTGCCTTTACATTGTAAATTCAGAAAGCATGCTTCCCCTACAATAAAAAGCATGTTCAGGTTAAAGTACAGGTTTTTAAAGAATAGCACACCAAAATTCGTCATCATTGCTTCCACATCGTTCCAGTTGGCTACCAAACCAAAAATAACAACAATGAACACCCAATAAATGGTTAACAGGAAAGCAGACGGATCATTGGAAGTACTGTCAGCAGGTTCTTTTTTTCGTTTGTACAGTTTATCGAAGAGCTTTTTTATTATAACGGACAAAAATTCGTTCCACCAGAAAAGATAAACAATATAAAATATCGTTGCCTGGCCATTGTAAACGGACAATGCGGTAAATGCAGTCATTACAGCTATGTCCAGCCAGCGGTATGCTGGATCCTGCCTGCTTATTATCGGGAGTATGCTCATAAATATATTTTCTTTTGTAAGCTGTCAGTTTGCAGTTTCAATACTTCTGTATTTCAAAAATAAAGATTGTATACAGATCAAAAATGGGGCATCTGCCCTATTTCCCGGCATAACCCTTACCAGTAATATTGCATTTCAATAATCTTAAATAAGAAAATTATGAAAGCAAAGCTAATTATTACGATGGTGCTTTTAATGGGGGTGACAACCGTTAATGCCCAAAGTTTAGGGAATTTCAGCCCGAAAGAAGACAGAGGCTCAATGGGACCGAGAAAGTTCACATCCAAAGATATTTACATAGCTAATTTCTCTGTCAATTTCCAATTGTACAATCTCAAAACAGCTTCTACCAAAGGAGGATTTGCAGACAGAATGTTGTCGGGAAATACACAAGCCTCATTAGCTGTGGGATTGGATATTCCTACGGCGACCTTACAACAGATTGCCGATGAAGCCTATCAACAGTTTGTTGCCGATTTAAAGGCAAAAGGATTTAATGTACTCAATGGCGATGCCGCCGCTAAAACAAAGTATTACGAGGGCTATCAGCGTTTTGAAAATATGGAAATGAGCCTTTCGGAAGCTCCGGGATTGATAACGGTTTATCCGACCAATGCCATTTTCTTTGTGAAAGGATTTACAAAGGACGGTCAGAAGGTACAAGGCGGTGTGGGTGGTTTTCTGAACCGGGCAATGAATGACGATGGCCGCAATAGCATCGAAGATGAAATCAGCACTTATACAAAACTATCTTCCGAATTGAACGATGCTACTATCGTCAATGCCGATATGTATGTATTATTCCTTGATGTCAAAAAACCATATCAAGGCAATGGGGCAAAAATTACAGCAAACACGAACTTACGGCTTGTATCTCGCGAGCATATTAAAAGCAGGGTAGAAAACAACTCCAAAGCTGCGAAATTCGGAATTGCCGCATCAAGTAAAGAGAAAAATTATCTCTGCGTTTCTGCAATCGACTTTATTTCTGGTAAAAATAAAATCGGCGGGTCGCCACTCGGAACCTACTCGGGAGTGCTGAAAAATGATTTACAGATTAACGATGTCATCGGCAAAGAAAAAATAGAGGCTTACGCCAAAACCAACCAGGACTTTATTGGTACAGAAACTGCCTTTGGAAAAGTTTACCGGGCAGATAATATTTCGGTAGAAAATCCCGCATTGATTAGAACCAATGCCGGCAAATACGAAAAAGGGGTAGAACAGGCAATCACAAAATTTCTCTCACACCACGTCAATGAATTTAAAACCAAATTTTTCAAGTAACAGATGAAATATCCATAAAGGTGTAAGCCCCATCCGCAATATCTACTATTAATCTTAAAAAAATAAAAATAATGAAGACAATTAAAAAAATCAGTGTGTTGTTTGTGGCAACAGTAATTTCATCGCTCATGCTTTCCTGCAGCAAAAGTAAAGACGGAGGTGGCGAAGGTGCCGCTGCTGAAGGAACCATTACCGCTAAAGTAAACGGAGCTTCGGTAACTACGATAAAAATGACTTCCCAGGCTACTGCAATGCATGGAACGCTGGTTATCCAGGGTACAGCCGGAAGTACTACCAGCAAAACATTTAGCATCCAGGTTCAGGGTTTTGAAGGAGTTGGCACTTATGACATAGGAGGAGGATCAACAGGTTTAGGTGCAGCGCAGGCTCAATATATTGAAATTGTTGTTGACCCTGCCAATCCTACAGCTTTTAAAGAAAGTATCTGGGGAGGTCCGTATGATGAAGGATTTAAAGCAGGCGAAATTAAGGTTGCTGAATACGAAGCGGGAAATCACATTAAAGGAACGTTCTTTTTTGAAGCTAAGAATCCGGATGATGGCAGTAAGAAGAATATTACTGACGGTTCGTTTAATTTAAAATTGAAATAAAGGCGAAGAAGCTGTTTAAGTAACATTTAAACAGTTTCTTTTTTAAGAATCAGCCATCAAATAATAAATAATATGAAAAGAACAGCACAAATTATAGTACTTGCATTGTTGCTCATAGCAACAGGTGGTCATGCACAAGACAACCAGAAAAATCAACCCGGTCAAAAAGAGGTGAAAAAAGGACTGATAAGTTTTAAATCATTTACTGCCGGAAATGGCGATGCCTCTTATGGATTTACAATGAACGGACTGATTGCCGGCCCCAATATGGTATTGCATACAGATGGTTCAACAACGTATCAAAACTACAATAAAGACAGTAAAATAGACGGTGTTGTCATCAACATGAAAAAGCAGGAAGGAACGATTGAACTGTACACCTATCGGGAAAGTAAAAAAAACGGACCTGCCTTTAAAATGACTAACGGAAAAGTAACCTGGAATAAACAATTCAAAAATGATACCGAGGATATTAAAGGATTTGTTGTTAAATCTCCCGGCCAATATGCACAAATAAAAGGTGATGGAAAAAGTGGGTTTACGATGGAGAAATATGATAACAGTTATGCCATCGGATTTTTTAAATGGGGTTATCGATATTCTCCAATGATACACGTTTGGGACGATAGCAAATTGTTTAAATCCTATTACGGTCAATACTTAGGTGGTGGCAGAAATGGCTTTGGTATTATGTTTTATACTAATGGTGACAAATATGTGGGTTATTGGGATGGAAACTATAAAGAAGGTTTGGGTTTTACGATGGATAAAGACGGTAACGTTACAGAAAAAGGAATTTACAAAGGTGGCAGATTGATAACTCCGCTATAAACATAACACAAAATGAAATTAAGGTTATCACTCATCGCGATATCGTTAATTATCGGATTGTGTATATATGCACAGCCCGGCAATTTCAACGATTACTACGGTATTTATATGGAAGGGTACAACACTAAAAACCTATCCAAAATGAAAGAGGGAAGCGAATTGCTGATGAAGCACTTCCCGGATGAATTTGCAGGGCATTATCTGAATGCCTATTATCAAATCTGTGCCGGAGACATCCATCAGGCACAAATGCAGGCAAACAATTCCTATACGGTCGACCCGCTTTCGCCCTATCCTTATATGGGAAAGTCATACACCGAGTTTGTTGCAGGCAATACAGATGCGGCTACAAAAAACATTCATTATGCTATTCAGCTACGCTCGCACAAAAGCATGGACGATATCCATAAAGAAATCGAAACACTCGCCTATTTTACAAAAAAGGACTTTACACCCTTTAAAAACATACTTAACCAATTACAGGGCAGTGGCGTAATGAACCCCAGTCTGGCTTTGAACTTTGATCAGTGTTTTATCGGTGTAACCAAAGGAACACCCTGCGATAACATAGATGCTTTGGCAGCTAAATTCAATGCAATGAAGTATCCGAACCCGATGGTGAACAAAATGGTACCGCTAACCAAAGCAGTTAATTTTTACGTCAAAGGAAATATCGCTGATGCAAAAAAACAGTTTGAAACTTTTTTGAGCCTTACCCGGGGCAATGCGTCTATGGCTTGGAAACGAAGCTACGCCTTGGGGTTCATGTCTCTTTTAAAAAATGACGAATATGATTACCGGGGAGCACTGTTAGCGATAAATACAGCTTTGGAAGAGTACCGGAATGTAGGATTTTCCTCCAGCCAGCAGGCAAGTTTACAGTTGCATAAAATCCATGTTCTTGATAATTTAGGCGATAAGCAACAGGAAAAACTTCAGTTAGCCTACGAGCTGGAACAAACAGCCAATCAATTGGATAACGATTATTTCAGAGCCAAAGCATACAATTCCATTGGGGCTTATCACCTGTTGGAGGGGCAACAGGCCGACAAGGAAAAAAGTGGCGAATACCTCACAAAAGCCTATAATCTGGCCAGCAAAATCAATGATATTTATCTCACACGGGAGGTTAATACAAACTATGTCATTATTAAAGCAAAGCAAGGATTGAATGCCGATGCCGAACGTATTACAGAAGAAACAGCACAAGGTTATATTAAGGAAAACCTGTTTACCCATGCCCAGAACCTGTACAACAATTTAGGGTTTATTTTTTATAACAACAAAGCATATAAAAATGCCATCAGTCAATTTGAAAAAAGCATTGCCCTCGGGCACAAGGTGAAAGAAGAGCTTAATGCCAAACAAAAACTGGAGTACATGAACAAGATTTCGGGCGTTTACACCGGGTTGATCATGAGCTATAAACAAACGAGCAACGTTGAAAAAATTTTTCACCTGCAAGAGCAAAGCCGAAGCGGTTACCTGAAAGAATTGCTGAACAGAAATACAACCGTAGCTTCCATAGCAGATGCTCAAAATGCGTTGAACGCAGATGAAGTATTGCTTACCTATACCATTGGCCGTCCGGGCGAAATCATCATAACGGCCATCACCAAACAGCAGGCAGAAATAAGGTACAATTACCCGGCAGAAGAATTGCTACGGTTCAAAAAAGCTTATACCGACCGTGTCAAAAAAATACCCGCCCGGTTAAATCCATACCTGCAAAATCTGAATGTAGATTACAAAAACGGCGAGCTGGTACAATACGCTACAAAAGAAGCGGCCTACAAAAAGGAAGACTTTGTTTCACTGGTAGAATGGACAAGACAGCTGTTAGAAACCTCCAAACCCGAACTAAAAAAAGCACAACAGGATTTTTTACGCCTCTGGTATGATCTCGCTTTACAGCCTGTTCAGGATATCCTGGCAAAATGCCCCAACGTCATTATCAGTTCCGCATCAGAGTTAAACTACCTGCCTTTTGAGGCATTTTTAAATCCCAACAATCAATATTTTATTGAAAACCATAATGTAAAGTACATCCCAAACACCACCATCTGGAAAATGCTGAAAAGCAGAACATACCCGGAAAACCGGAAACCGGTTCTTGCGTTTGGAGGAGCAATTTATCAACCATCGGGAAATGTGAAGCCTACAGCCAGGGGTATCGAAGATTTTTATAAGGTTTCGGATGCCATCAATAAAAAAATCAGTTCAGGAAATTTCAATCTGAAGCCCGAGCTTGAAGCCGTTGGATTTGGTGGAGCCAACTATCTGGCAGGAACATTAAACGAGGTATTGTATGTAAAATCGTTATCCGATGACACAAAGGTATTTACCGGCTATGAAATGAGCGAAAGCCGGTTGAAAAAAATGAATACCACTGGTGAGCTGAAACAATACAAAAACCTGTTGATATCCACTCACGGATTTACAGGCGATATAATTCCCGAATTAAGTGGTGTGATGTTTTCACAGCCTTCGGAAGGTGATGGCAATGAAGACTGTTTTTTGTTGGCACCCGAAATCGCAAAATTGAACCTGAATACCAACCTGGTCGTGCTCAGTGCCTGTGACACGGGTATCGGTAAGCTCTATGGAGGCGAAGGCATCAACGGCCTGAATACCGCTTTTTTAATAGCAGGTTCCAACGCTACCATGTTATCATTGTGGCCCGTTGATGATGCCGGCACGGCACTTACGATGCAAAATCTGTTTAAAAAAGTAGTACAAGAAAATGCGGGTTCAGCAGAAACATTGAATGAAATCAAACGAACTTTTATAAAAGGTGGATATGGAGAACAGTACCGGCAGCCGCAATTTTGGGCGCCTTTTATATACAACGGATTTTAGAAATTAATTGGATGATGAAAAAATCAACCTGCATCTTTAGCACATGCTACATCTTGCTGCTATTGCTTTTTGTACACAATAAAGCCTTTGCCAATGCTGACTTCCGCATTCAAGCAAGTCCTTCATTCTTCATTGAACCTGCTGAAAGAAACCGAATACAACAGTAAATGTTAGAAATATAGTTATACATTTATACCAATTTGTTGGGCAACCAAAATTTAACGTATGCAGTTTAAGAGGTTTATATGGATAATTTGTTTTGGGGTGTTTTCGTTGAATACGTTTAGTCAAGAACTGACTTTAACGGACAGCATCAAGCAATCCGTACAGGCAGAAAGCGATTACAAAAAAAAGGTTGATATTCTGCAAAAGAGTATCATCGAAATTTATTCTACGAAGTTTGATGAAACAATTGAACTGGCTCGTTATGGCTATGACCTTGCCCATCAGAAAAATGACAAAGTAAACAAAGGCGATTTTCTAAGGACAATCGGTCGGGCATTGATGAAGAAAGGAAACATTGACAGTGCATCTGTCTATTATCATAAAGCCCTGAACGAATTGGAGAACAGTGGCAATAGTGGAAAATTAGGTTTGCTGTACGATGATATGGCAAGAATTTACCGCAAACTGCATCAACCAGAGCGAGCATTGGGGTTTTACGACAAAGCCTTGAAACTATATGAAGCAAGCAACGATTTAGAAGGTATTGCCCGCATCAACAATGAAAGCGGTGTGGTTTTTCGGGATGATTATAAAGATTATGAAGAAGCCAAAAGGCGGTTTGAAAAATCATTGAAAATTCAGACACAGAGAAATGACACGCTGGGTATTGGCTATTCGCTGGAATTCTTGGGATACAACGAATTAATGCGGAAAAATTACACATCGGCTGAAAACTATTTGAAACAGGCACTCGAAGTCAGAAAAAAAGGAAAAGACGATTTTGCGCTGATGCTCAACTACACAGCATTGGGAGAATATTATAAAGCAACCAAACAATATCCGGCTTCCAATGAATATTTCCAAAAAAGCAATGAAGTCGCCCGAAAAATCAAATTTTTAGACATTCAAAGATACAATTACCAACAGATTACCGACAATTTTGAAAGTCAGGGAAATTATGCCGAAGCCTACAAATCACTGAAAGCATTTAGTGTGCTCAACGACAGTTTGTACAATGCTGAAAAGCTAAAAAATGTAGAAGAAATTACTACCAAATACGAAACTGCAGAAAAGGAAAAACAAATCCTGCAACAAAAAGCAGAAATTACTAATCGTAACTTTTGGATTTTCGGACTGGTAACGTTGGCTGTGATTGTAGGATTAATAGGCTTCTTGCTGTACAAACAGCAGGTGCTTAAAAACATCAGGCAACAGAAAGATAACGAACTAAAGCTGGCTTTGGAAAAAATAGAAAGCCAAAACCAGTTGCAGGAACAGCGATTGGCCATATCACGGGATTTACACGATAATATCGGGGCACAACTGTCCTTCATCGTTTCAGCAATCGACACCATTAAATATTACATTTCTGACAAGAACGAAAAGTTGACAGGTAAGCTGGACAATATCGGTGCATTTGCCAAAGAAACCATACAGGAACTGCGGGATACGATTTGGGCGATGAACAAATCGGACATTACGCTGAAAGATTTGCAAGCCCGCATTGCCAACTTTATAGAAAAAGCCAAGCAGTCGCAACATAATATCCATATTTCAGTTGTAATGGACGAGGCTATTCCCGCAGATTTGAAATTTACAGCATTACAAGGACTGAACATTTTCCGTATTATCCAGGAAGCTACCAACAATGCGCTGAAATATGCCGAAGCCAGCCATATTCAAATCCGGATAAGTAAAGAAGAAAACGGCATCAGCTTCATTGTTCAGGACGATGGAAAAGGTTTTGTGGAAACGGAAGTAGAAGCCGGAAACGGACTGCTGAATATGCGGAAACGAGCCCAAGAATTGGGTGGAGAACTCGTACTATTATCAGAAGCGGACAAGGTAACAAGTGTATCGTTCGGAGTAAAGAATAACTAACAATTATAATCAGCATAAATCAGAAATTATGAAATTTATCTACCCAGTATTATTTGTTGTACTTGCAATGGCTACAAGCTGTTCCAATAGTTCGCAACCCAACGACCCAATTCCCGAACACGAAAATTTTATTATCAAATCCACACAAGTTTAGGAAGACAGAGTTATCAATGTTTGGACACCCGAAGATTATAAAACAGGTTCAGACAGTTTACCTGTTATGTATATGGCAGATGGTGGAATAAAAGAAGATTTTCCGCACATTGCCAATACTTTGGCTAAACTTATCAAAAAGCAAAAAATCAAACCGATTATTCTTGTCGGTATTGAGAATACGCAAAGAAGAAGAGATTTGACAGGGTTTACCGAAGTGGAAAAAGATAAGGAAATAGCACCTGTTGTTGGTGGTTCGGAAAAGTTCAGAGCTTTTATCAGCGAGGAGCTTTTTCCCGAAATCAATAAACGATACAGAACAACAAACGAAAAAAGCATTATCGGCGAGTCCGCATCGGGACTTTTCGTAATGGAAACTTTTTTCCTCACACCCGAAATGTTTGATAACTACATTGCCTTTGACCCGTCTTTGTGGTGGAATAACCATTATTTAGTAAGAACAGCTAAAGAACATTTAGCAAAATTCCCAGCAAACGAAAAACGGATTTGGTTTGCCAGTTCCAATGCTGAAGACATTTTTCCTTATACAAAAGAATTGGCAAATATTTTCAAAGCCGAAAATCTTCCAAACCTAAAATGGAATTATTCTGACGAACCCAATGAAAAGCATTCTACTATTTTCAGAGCCACAAAAGAAAAAGCCATCACCTGGACGTTAAACAGCACAGAAAATTAAAGTGTGAATGCACAATATCAAAACAATGAAAACAAGGATAGCTATTATCGAAGACAATAATTTCCTGATAAAAAGCGTAAAGGAAAAGCTTTCTTTTTTTGAGGATATAAACATTTGTTTTACTGCCAACAACGGGTTGGAATGTATGGATAAATTGGACGGAGACAACCGACCCGATTTAATCCTGATGGATATTGAAATGCCAAAGCAGAACGGTATTGAAGCTACGGCTTTGGTCAAGCAGAAATACCCGCAGATAAAAATCATTATGCTAACAGTTTTTGATGATGATGACAATATTTTTAAAGCCATACAGTCTGGAGCAGATGGATATCTTTTGAAAGAGATTGAACCTCAGGCATTATATGATGCTATTACCCAAACTTTAGAAGGTGGTGCGGCAAGGACACCTTCCATTGCATTAAAAACCCTTAACCTCCTTCGCTCCCCGCTACCTATACAAACCGATGAAGTAGAAGATACGGTACACCTTTCGGACCGGGAAACAGAAGTACTTGAACAACTATCAACGGGGCTGCCTTATACCTCCATAGCAGAGAACCTGTTTATATCTCCATCAACTGTTCGCAGGCATATCGAAAACATTTACCAGAAACTACAGGTGCATTCCAAAATTGAAGCAATAGCACAGGCGCAAAAAAGAAGGCTTATATAAGACTTTTGGCTATATCTTTGATACCTGCATTTCCGTTGTCAAATACGTTCTGTGAATGAAACGCATAAATCAATTTGGTTAATGCGGCTTTGCTCCCCGTAGTAATTGATTGGGGATTTTTTTAGGGTTATTGCTGTTGCAAAAGATAGTTTTATCGGAAAAAGTTTATTGTTCGGTGATATAATGTCAACCTAAACCATTAACGCTACTTTTGCCTGTGTACCGCCCTGGATTCTTTTTGAAATCTTAAAATTGCCGCCTATTGATTTTAAGCGTTGGGCAATGCTGTACAGCCCCTGATTTTCCTGGTCGGTTGTGTCATCATATCCTATTCCGTCATCTGTTATCTCGATGAGCAATCCGTTATTTTGTAGTGTGCTAAAAACAATTTCGGCATTTTGCGCCTGCGAATGCCTGATGATATTATTTACTAACTCCTGAATAACTCTAAAGAGCATCAGTTGTAGTTGTTTTGAATATTCATTTGCTTTACTGTTTTTATCTCTTATTGTTATATTAACCAGTTTTGTATCATTCACTTCCGAAACAAACTGTGCTGTGGCTTTGATTAAGCCCTCTTTCTCCAATACGGTAGGGAGCAGGTTATGGGCTATGTGACGAATATCGGCGTGCGAGTGTTCCAAAATTCCCTGAACCTTTGAAAGCTGTTCCATTCTTTTCTCCTGCGGAAGATGTGGTATTGCTTCCAGGCTCATTTTTGCGGCACCAATCATTGCAGTAACACCATCGTGCAGCTCGTGAGAGACACGGTTTCGTTCACGCTCTTCGCCTAAAATAAATGAGTTTAGAATGGCATTTTCTTTTTCCTGTTGTAATTGCTTTAATTTTAGCTTTTGTGCTTTTCTGTGATAGGCGAAAATTCCGCCCAGTACAGATGCCAGTAATGCTCCGCCTAAAATAGCATACAATAAGTTTGATTGCTGTTTCTGAATTTTTAGTTCCTGTTCGGTAATTTGTTTTTCCTTTTTTTCTGTTTCGTATTGTACCAGTAGCTCGCCCATAACACGCCTGTCATTAGTTACCACTTCATCCCGGAAATATTCGTCTGCCCGGCGCAGATATTGTAGTGAAAGGTGTTCATCACCTTTTTGCTGGTATGCTTGCGATATATAGCGGTTGAGTGCATACAACACGTCTTTATACCGGAATTTTTCAGAAATTTCTATGGCTTTTTTGCCTTCCGTTATTGCTAAATCGTAATTTTTATTTTCAAGATATGCTTTTACCATTGATGTAGAAGCTGCTGACATTAACGTTACCTGCTGTAATTGCTGTGCCAGTGGCATCACTTTTTGAAAATGTGCTATTGCGGTATCATATTTTTCATCGTACATCGCAATTTCAGCCAGCGCATATCCCGACATTGCCATTCCCAAAGGATTTTTATAACGTTCGCTTATTTCTGCAGCTTGTTGTGCTGCTGTCCCGGCTTCTTTCTTTTTACCAAGCATAATAGCCGATACGGCATTTACTGCCAATGCACCCGGATAATACAGCGTATCATTTACAACCTTAAATCCTTTTGTTGCCGCTGAACTATATTGGTAAGCCATCGGATAGTTGAGGCGACTTAGAAAAATATTGGCTATATTAAAGTTTACCGAAGCGGCACTTTTTTGATCATTGTTTTTTTCAAAAATCTGAATGGCTTTTTTGTAATAGTTGACAGATCCTTCCTGGTTTTGCTTATAGGCTTCAATCGCTGCCTGAAGATTGGCATATCGTGCATTCGCCAAACTCACGGTATCAAAATCTGCCCGGGATGTTGCCATTGTAATCAATGTGTCTGCCTCGCCTAATCTGCCTGTCATTAGCAATGCTTTTGCATAATTGAGGTTGAGTAAATCAAGAGCAGCCTCGTTTTCACCAAAACCGGCTTTCAGTGATGTGTAGAGGCTATCGGTATTGGTAAACGGTGGAACGAAAGACTGGGCTATCTTTACGCTGTCTTTGCTGTCCAAAGCACTGTTTTCCGGTTGTTTGGTGCCGGATTTTCCGCAGGATAGCATCAATGCAATCACCAAAATGGGTAAAACGTATATATTCTTCATTATTATTTTTAAATGTTTACCAAACCCTGCATAATTGCTTTTTTAACCATTCCAGCAATGTTCCGTACATCCAGCTTTATCATAATATTGCTGCGATGTGTTTCTACTGTTTTTTCAGAGAGGCATAATTGTTCCGCTATTTCCTTAGTGGTTTTTTCCGCCACTATCAATTGCAGGATCTCTTTTTCCCTTTCCGTGAGCTCTGCTTTATTTTTAGCAGTATGTGTTTCAAAAAATACTTGTTGTGTTTTAGCACTAAAATATTTCTCGCCGTTCGTCACGGCTTTCAGGGCTTTTTCAATATCTGCTCTGCTGTCAATCTTCAAAAGATAACCATCAAAACCGGCGTTAACAGAAGACTTAATGGTTGCAGAATCTGAATGGCTGGTAAGGGCAATAATTTTCATGCCCGGCATCAGCGCTTTCATTTCCCGGATGATTTCCCGGCCATCGTACCTGCCAAAATGAATATCGAGCAGCAGAACATCAAAGTGCTCCTTTCTTAATATGTCCTTAAGTTCCATATAATCCATGGCTCTTTTGGTTTCTTCAACAAATTCAAAAGTTGACAGAAGCAGTTCCAAACCATCCAATACCAAAAAATGATCGTCTGCGAGCAAAATTTTCATTTAACTATTCTTAACGTTTATTGAACGCTAAAAATAGTTATTTTAAATATTCGGAAAGGGCTATATGGTATTCTGTTTGAGAAATATATTTAAAATGGTACCGGACGGCACCACCTGTAAATAAAGTATGCTCACTTAGCGTAACATAATTACCCGGGATATCTTTTGGGAAACGAACCGGCAGCTTCGCATCAATATTCAGATCATTGAAAAGGGATAATACTGAGAAATCGGCCTTTGTGAAAGCCAGGTAAAAAGTGGATTGGTCATTGGTTTTTTTGTACCGGGCTTTATATTCTTTCCCGGTGAATGTTGGGAAACCCAAACCAGTATCGCCAAATTTTTTGGTATTGCCCGTTGCCCTCCAATAATCTGGTAGTTTGATTGTTTTATTTGGATGCAACTCATGTCTCATCAGCCTTTTCCGGCTGTTCATTTCTCCATCCTGGTAAGCCTGCAACA
>DAOLFI010000579.1:0-3277 GCA_035326385.1 Niabella sp. | reverse complement strand
AAAAATATTATACGCCTGGCATTATTTTGAATGTATGACAAATATCCTTTTGTGTGCTTATCCATCGCCTTGAGGCGATAACATATAAGTGTGAAGCGAAGACGCTTCACACAGCGTTTTTGAAATAGTGAATTTGTCCCACATTCATTGATTTTTTGCCTATTTATAAGTAGGTTTGCTAAAATCAACTGATCCTCACTTAATGAATGTGCATTTTAAAGATAAAGTAGCTGTAGTTACCGGCGGCACAGACGGAATAGGAAAGGCCCTGGTAACCGCTTTACTTACTTACGGAGCTAAAGTGGCTACCTGCAGCCGCAGCCACGACAAACTGTATGCACTGCAGGCTACACATCCTTCCCTGCCGCTGCATACGCTGGTTGCTGATGTAAGTAAAGAAGCAGACTGTAAACGGTTCATTGAATCTACCCTGAGCGTTTACGGTAAAATAGACCTGCTTATTAATAATGCAGGTATTAGTATGCGGGGACTTTTTAAAGACCTGGAGCTGGAAGTTATTAAAAAGGTGATGGACATTAATTTCTTTGGAGCTGTTTATTGTACAAAGTTTGCATTGCCAGCGCTTATTGAAAACAAAGGCACCATTGTTGGTATTTCATCTATTGCCGGCTACAGGGGCCTGCCGGGACGTACAGGCTATTCTGCCAGCAAGTTTGCCCTGCAGGGTTTTCTTGAATCTTTAAAAACCGAATTAAAAGATGATGGCGTGCATGTAATGTGGGTAAGTCCCGGTTTTACCGCTTCTAAAATCAGGGACCATGCACTGAACGATAAAGGAGAGCAGCAAAAGGAAAACCCGATGGATGAAGGCAAGATGATGAGCGCAGAAGAATGCGCGCAGCATTTGCTCACAGCGGTTGTAAAAAAGAAAAGAACCTTGGTGCTTACACTCACCGGTAAAGAAACTATTTTCCTGAATAAATTCTTCCCCGCACTTGCAGATAAACTGGTGCATAAGTTCTATTTCAGAAATAAACAGTTGGTCAAATAACATAAAACAGTTAACTAATAGCTATTATCCATCAACTATTGATTAAAAAAGGATAAATTGCGCAGCAAAAATCGTGATACGCAGATCGGCACTAACTTATAATGAACTTTGTAACACTTACATCAGATATCGGGCATAATGACTACCTTATAGGGGCCATAAAAGCTCAACTGCTGCAAGCCGGTCCGGATCTGCAACTAATCGATATTTCACACAATATTGTGCCTTTTAACTTTCCACAGGCATCTTATGTTTGCCGGGGCGCGTTCAAAAACTTTCCCGAGTTTACATATCATATCATTCTGGTAAACCTGTTCGACAAAAAGCCTAAAAACCTCCTGCTGGCTTTTCATAAGAATCAATATATTTTTTGTGCAGACAATGGCCTGCTGAATATGATACTGGAAGAAAAACCTGATATGGTAATGGGTATCAAGCTGGAAAAAGGCGCTAATAAGAACACCCTTTACTGCACTAAAGTAATTGCAGAAACCATTACCCGGCTTTCCAATGGTGAGCCTATTCAGAAAATAGGTATCCCGGATGTAAGCTTCATTGAAAAAAATCCTTTGCTGCCCATAGAAAACAGCAACTTTATTGAAGGACAGATCATCTTCATCGACAATTTTGAGAATGTAGTGGTAAATATTACCCGGAAACAGTTTGAAGAACAGCGTCAGGGACGCTCCTTTAAAATTGTTTTTTTAAGAGATGAAGTGATCAATAAGATCAGTGAGTCTTATGCCGACGTACCGGAAGGAGAAAAATTAGCGCTTTTCAACAGCGCTGATTATCTTGAAGTAGCCATCAACAAAGGCAATGCAGCCGGACTTTTCGGGCTGAAAGGATATTCGGAAAGAGCCAGCCGTTCTTCGGCTATTATACAAAACCAGCTCCTTTATCAAACCGTGAAGGTTTATTTTGAATGATTTAAAATGCTGATGGTTTCAGCCTCAGGCCAAGCGTTTCCTCCAAACCAAATACCAGGTTCATGTTATGAACTGCCTGTCCGCTGGCGCCTTTTAACAGGTTATCCAAAGCTGAATGAACTACTAACTTATTACCTGCTTTTTCTAAATGAACAACAGCTTTATTAGTATTTACCACCTGTTTTAAAAATACAGGGGTTCTGCTAACCTGCGTAAACGGATGGTCTTCATAAAATGCTTCAAACAGGGGGAACAGCTCTTCTAAAGAAAGATCCGTTGCAATAGTGGAGCTCACAAAAATACCCCTTGTAAAATCACCTCTCCAGGGGACAAAGCTTAGCTCAATATCAGTATCGGGCTGCAACTGATGCAAAGACTCTCCTATTTCCCCCAAATGCTGATGCGTTAAGGTTTTATAGGCCTGGATATTGCTGGCGCGCCAGCTAAAATGCGAGGTAGCGCTTAAGGACTGTCCCGCTCCTGTGCTGCCTGTGATACCTGTTGTATAAATATCCTTCAGTAAACCGGCTTTGGCCAAAGGCAATAACCCTGACTGGATAGTAGTAGCAAAACAGCCGGGATTAGCAATATTATGGGCAGCAATGATAGCTTCTTTATTCAACTCCGGCAAGCCGTAAACAAAGGTGCGGCCAATGGCTTCCTGCACGCTGTCTTTCTTTAAACGGAAATCATTAGCCAGGTCGATGATCTTAACAGCATCTGCTATTTTATTTTCCTGTAAAAACCTGGTAGACTCTCCATGCCCCAAACAAAGAAATAAACAGTCAATATCCTGAGCCTCTCCCCCGCCCTCTCCAAAGGAAAGGGAGTTGCTGAACTTTAGCTTCGTATCACCAATCAGGTCCTTATGCACTTCATACACGTATTTACCGGCATTACTGCGGCTGTGAATAAAGCTGATATGCACCTGCGGGTGATTAATAAGCAATCTTATCAATTCACCGCCGGTATAACCTGCTCCGCCTATAATTCCTACATTAATCATTTCAATTTCTTTTAGATAACAGTTCACAGATGACTGATGACGGGATTATATTCCCCTGACTGTCAACTCTCATCTATCCTCGGTCACTACTTTCAGAACTCGCTGGCGTTCTTCTGCTGCACACCTTCTTTTACCCAATGATAAATACTTACCTGGTTTCCAAAAATACGGGTAAATCCTTTTACATCCTCACCTGTAAAGCCTGCGTTCATTTCTCCGTAGCTTCCAAATGCACTGCTCATTAAGTCATACTCGCTCTCTATACCTATGATCTGGTAACGATAAGGATGCAGCTGAATGAATACTTTTCCTGTTACATTACGCTGGCTG
>DAOLFI010000578.1:0-3281 GCA_035326385.1 Niabella sp. | reverse complement strand
TCACCGTTGGTATAATGATCTTTTTGGGAGTGGTGTACTGTTTCAGCTGCTCTACATTTCCGAGAAGGTGGTCAAATTTTTTTGAAATACTGGTGCTTTCTTTTTGCTGCTTTATTTTTTGGGCCACTCTTTGAATGCAGCTGATATTGTAAGGCTTTAGCAGGAAGTCAAGGGCATTATGCTGAAAGGCATGGTAGGCCAGCTGCGTTGAGCTGGAGCAAATAACCAGGTGCTCATTAGAGAAGGGCGGGGGATTTTGCTCCTGTGTTATTTGTATATGAAGCTGTGCATCTATAAAAATAAGCTGGGGGCGGTGTTTTTTTAATTGCGGCATTGCCTCTTCAAACGACCTGTAATGTGCGCCAATGTTGAGGCTGTTGCCACAGTATTGTGTTAACATGCCGCAGAGCTGGGTAATTGCGCTTTCTTCCCGGTCTATGATAATGGCTTTAAGCATCTTAGAATTGTTTGCTGCAATTCAAAAATATATTTAAATTGGGGTGTTGATTGTACCTATTGAGGGGACAGTTGATTTAGTTTTATTTTTTAATCAAATAACTGCTTATGCCAACGAGAGCAAAAAATGAAGAACCGTACGATTATTCGAGCTCACATATAGTAAAAGAGTTCTACAGCGATAACACTAAAAAGGATCTTTCTGGTGGTATGCTCGATATATTCGAGACTATCAGAAAAATTGCTATGAACGATTTAGATAAGAAAAAATTTATCAAATTTTACTATACCGACGAGAGAAGAAGAAACAGAACATTTCTCAATGCTAATATTACATATATAGGGGAAAAGGGCAGTTTAAATGCTAAAAAGGAAATTGCAGATGATAAGAGGATTGGCTTTTTATATGCAAGTTTTTATAAAACAGATGAGCCGGTATACAAAAAAAAGGTAGGGAAAGTGCCAAAATATGTGGCGAAGGCCTTTCATGCAGTAGCGCATGACTACCGCCAGACTGATAAAAGTTATAAAAGGCATTATTTGTATAACAAGTATATTGAATTTTATGCCTGGGAAATTTTTATGGCTGAATTTAAAAACCAGTTGGTTGGTATGTGGCGTAGTGTACCACAAGCTCTTATAGATAGATTTATTAAAGGAAAAAGTGTACCCCAAATATTTGTCGGGGTTATAAAAGCTAAAGTTGATAAGACCATCAAGAATCTAAGCAATACAAACTTGATGCAAATAGAATTGTTGGCAGAAAATCCCACCACCTATCGGGATATTTGTATGTACGCTCCAGAACATATAACTGTTCCAAGAAAACCAGAGGATGAGACGTGGTTGAAAAAATTAAGTATTAAGGAATTAATTAACGAAAGCGTTAAATTGTACAATGAGTATGAAAATAAAGTTAAGAAAAGACCTCATATGTTAAAGAAAACGACTTTTAGCGTTAATACATCTCCGAAAGAATGGTTAAAGTTTTTTGGAACAGCAGATGTTGACAAGAAGTTTTATTTATGGCAAAACTTCGCCTGCCCGAACTATGCGTTTAAAGTAATAATACCTCTGAAACCTCATGTGATATTCAACACTATAATTAGACTGCTGAGAGGACCAAAAAAGAATCCTCTTGTGTATACTATTTTTAATGAAATAGAATCCGCATTAAGCAAGTTCCAGAAAGGATCGGGGAGTAATAATGCTGGTATATCTGCGTTGGGAAATAATAACGTCGGGAAAATAAACAGCAGGCAATTGAATCAGCGTATTAAAGGCGTAATAATTGAAGAAATAATAATACAAGCAATCAATAAATATCTTCAACCGCCAAAATAGAAATGACAATATATAACTTTGGAGGTCATCACAAGTAAAGTGCTCATTAGGAGCAGGTTTAATCAGGTGGTGTAATATTTATTTTGCGTGAGACCTGATCTTGCCTGTTTAAACCATCCCCGCCTCCCGCAGCACCATAGCCACTTGTCGAGCATTGGCAAAACGTTTGGAATATAGTACTTCGGCTTTTTCGAGTATACGCTTGTTATAAGTTACAACTGTGCTTTCCTGTATTTTGAAGGCATTGG
This sequence comes from Niabella sp., assembly GCA_035326385.1. GTDB lineage: Bacteria > Bacteroidota > Bacteroidia > Chitinophagales > Chitinophagaceae > Niabella. The sequence goes on along the minus strand of DAOLFI010000578.1, from coordinate 1,233 downwards.
CAATCTCTAATGCGGAGATGGATTCGTTGTAAGCATATTTTCTAAGAATGCGCAGCTCTTGGAAACCAAACATGTTCTTATCCTGGAAGGCTTTTTGCGCCCTCGCTAAAAATTCATTCAGCCATTCCAGGTCCTTACCATCATCACTGGTAGCCCTTACAGTGAAGGGGTCGCTGTTGTATTCTCTTAAAACAGTAAATTCATTTACAAATTCCAGAAGTCTTCTTCTCTCATCGTATTGAAAAATACAGGCTAATCGTTTACAGAGCAGGTACCTGCCGTCGCTATGTTGCAAAGCCATTTCGGTAATATAGCGGTGTTTCATAAATTCAATGTCCCAATCACCCCGCATCAGTCCTTCAATAAGTGTAACCGATGTTATATTATGAGCAGGGCAATGTTCGGGGTGAATTAATGACAGGTATTTAAAGAAATTGAAAGATTTCTCATCATAGCCCAGCCAGCGCTGAACACCGTTAACATGCTCAATCTCCATTTTGTGAAGGTTCACCACAAAAAAGAACCGTTCATAGTGAATGGTTTCTTTTAAGTGCTGTATCTCGGTCATTTGTTCCGAATGAGGAACCATTTTGTGATACTCCGGGTTAGGAAGAAGCCGGTCTGCCTGACTCCTGTAAACCGCCAGCAGTTCTTTGGGGGAAAGAATCTTTGATGTGTTAATTAGCTGCTTACTCATAATTTGGATTTAAGCCTGTTTCAGGAATGAGTTCAGGCAATGGTGCGCATTTAGATTGAGGTTGATTAAAAATATTAGTGTAAGTGTAAATATAATGACCTGAGCCTGTTTTTCAAATTTTGAGATAAAGAAATTATGTGCCCTTTACACTAAAAATAAATCAATTCCGGTGAAGAGAGATAGTATCGCGTATTTATTTATTATATATACCTGAAAACTGAATAACCTTCCTTGCTCATGATCTCTGACCTGTGCATATCTTTTACACTAGCTATTTGAAAAAGCCATTTATATTTTGAAACGAATTAAGCCAAGACAAGTAACAAGGCACACAGGCCTGAAGGCCTGCGTGAGAGGGTGGCTGGTCAAGCCGTCTGCCCTGTCAACTTTTTAACCTCTAAACTTTTCAACTTTCACATCTGTCCTCCGTCAACTTAAAAAGCGTTAAACTTTATGCTTTTGGCTTCCTGCTGCAACCATATACATTTTGAAAAGGAACCAAGCCAGAGACAGGTAAGTAGGGAATAGTAAGTAGG
>DAOLFI010000577.1:0-3285 GCA_035326385.1 Niabella sp. | reverse complement strand
ACGGCGAAAGTTCAAGGACAATGATTTTTTGTGGCTGATGGATACCATCATTGATTCCGCACCCGGCCTGCCTATTGGCAACTTTCTGTCGCAATCCCTTTCCACCTTTTACCTCACCGGCTTTGACCACTGGATAAAAGAGCAGAAGCGGGTTAAACATTACTTCCGGTATGTGGATGATATAATAGTGCTGGGGAGCGATAAGAGCCGGCTGCATGAGCTAAGGAAGGAAATAGCAGCATATCTACAGGAAACAGTAAAGCTGCAAATAAAAGGCAACTGGCGGGTTTTCCCGGTAGATAAATGCTTTATTGATGCTTTTGGATATAAGCATTACCGGAAACACCGGCTGTTGAGAAAAAGAATTAAGCAGGCTTTTGCACGTGCGGTTGCAAAAGGAAAAGGAATGGCTACGCTTGCCAGCTACAAAGGATGGGCAAAGCACTGCAAGTCTAAACATTTACTTAAAAAACTACTCCCACATGAATAGCTTTAAAGACTTCGGCATTACAACAGATAATACAGGGTTTGTAGGTGATAAAATAAAGATTGAGAGGGTGCTAAACAAGAAAATAATTGTGGAGGACTATAAAGTAGAAGATTCAAAATACGGCCCCGGCAAATGCCTGTATTTGCAAATCGTATTAGACGGAAGCAAGCGGGTAGTTTTCAAGGGCTCAAAAAATCTAATTGCGATGATAGAGCAGGTACCTAAAAACAAGTTCCCGTTTGAAACCATAATTATAGATGAGGACGGGAGATTAATTTTTACATGAAAAGCAGTATAAAATTTAATTATGGTAATACTCCCCTTTAGCTACAACTGGAATAATAAATTAGACTGCACAGCATTTACCACTATCCGCATTTTTAACACCGAAAAGCATATAGAGGGTATAAGGGTGAACGCTGTGCTGAAAGGGCAAAGCAAAGGTTTTGGTACAATAATGAGTGTCAAGCCATTTTATCTTGCACAGCTAAACACATTCATTTCTTACCTGGATACCGGCTATAGTGTGGAGGAGTGCCGTAATATTATTCTTAAAATGTACCCGAAAGTAGACTTTGCAAAGCAGCAGCTTGCCCTGCTGCTTATTGTAAAAGATAAATTGTAAAAGTGTATGAAAAATAAATATGCAGCCTTTTATGGCGTTTATAATGCAAGCCAGAAGGCAGGAAACCCCTACAGCAAAGAAGAAGTCATTTTGAACTTTACCAACAATCGGACAAGCTCACTGAGGGAGTTGGATCAGGCAGAACTAAACGATTTGTGCCGCAACCTGGCCGCTCTTTCCAATAAAACCGCTCATCCTGAAGCTGGCAGTAAATCAGACACAATGAGAAAGGCAATCATTGCCATTTTTAAGAGCATGGAGCGCACCACGCAGGAGGCCATTAAATGGGCCGAAGGTCAGGGCGTGAAAGGGGTTAAAAAGAGCTTTAACGACTATACGCCCGGTGAACTGTACGTGCTGATCGGGATTGCGGAAAAGGCAAAAACAAGCTGGATGAAAGGCATTAGAAAACGAATACAGAAAAACCAACCACAATGAACACTTACCGATTTACAAGCAGAAAATTCACAGGCTACATCACCTTTGTTTACGACGATCACGGGCTGTTGCAGCGCTATGACACAACCCAGGCACAACTAACAGCATCGCAGGCCAATTGGCTGGTAGATAACCTGCCAAAGCGTTTAGCGGCCATGAAAGCACTGGTAGCGCAAAACCCGGATATGAAACTATCTGAGCCGTTGCCTACAAATGTGACATTTGAGCAGTTCTGGCCGCATGCCTATGTTAACAAAGGTAGCAGTAAAAAGGTGTCGCTGAAAATTTGGAATGCGCTTGACCAGGAAGACCGGGACAAAGCGTATATTTATTGGGCCGTATATATCGGGCAGAAGCCGCCCGGTGAAGGGATCAAGTACGTTGAAACCTATTTACGCTCTGAAATTTGGAATAACTGATTATGAAAAAAGCAATTTTGATCTGCCTGCTTTCGCTGATGGTGAAAGCGGGCTTTACACAAAAAACCGAATGGCTGTTTGGTCTAAGCCCTGACAGCGCTCAACTGCTGGCTACAGATATTGCAGGGATGCAGCAGGCCGGTTACAGCTTTGAAAAACAAGAGAACTACACTACCAACTTTGGCATACATGTATTTGCATTCACCTTCAAAAGTGAACAGGTAAAAGAACCGTTCGATGTGTACTTCCAGGCTTTCCAGATAGATGGCAAGCCCCGGCTATTCCTGGAGCAAATAGAAGGCGATTTTGACGCTATGTTTTCTTTCTGGAGCAAATACATTGACGGCAAGGCAAACCCGGAGGAAGCGAAAAAAAAGAGGTTTAACAAGCGTAGCCATCAGAACCCAATCAGAAAAGAAAAATGGGTTTCCTGCATCCTTTCGGGAGACAGAAAAGTATGGAGCGTCCTTGTGAGGGTTGAATAGGGATAAATACGCCAAAAGTGAAGATAAGTTGAAGGCTATACCGGGTTTGCCGGTATAGCCTTTTTTTAATTTTGTGTGGTCTGTAAAAATGGCGTATAATAGAAATAACCACCTGAGGAGAATTAATGCCATTGTGGCGGTTTACCAAAAGGAAAAACACCACGATGTGCCGGATACTTTTATTGTCGCTAAAATCTTCCCCAAACATAACATCCACATCAGCTACCGCACCTGGATGTATATTAAATCAACTCCGCTGAAGCAATCACAAAGCCAGCTTTCGCTTTTCAATTAGCCCTCCAGTTCCGGGTTTATTTCCGTTACAAATTCTGTCGTGGCCAATTTTAAAGAAGGCTTTACCGCATCAAATCTTTTGATCTGTGAAGTGAACGTCATCAGGTAATCTCTGACGCCATCATCCCGCTTTATACGAGCCTCACTGGTCAGGATCAGCTTTGAGTACAGCGGTGATCCGCTGAAGCCCTCCAGCGCCTTGTAAACATCGTTTACGAGTGTCCAAAAGCTGCTAGCGGCATTTCTTTGCCCGGCTGGAGCTTTGGTGCTGGTGTTACTGAGCCGTAGATCAGCAATGCGTACCGTCACCGTTGCCAGCCCTGTTTGACCGCCCCGGCCTATATTGCCCCACTGTACATTGACTACATCAACGATGCAGCAGGGCCACTTTACGGGAGGGTTTGCGGAATAGTCATCCAGTTGGCCCCAATCTTCATCATTGTATTTTGACCCGGGTACCTGGCTGTCAAGCCGGGATAGAATGTCTGTTACGATTTGCATAGAAAGTTATTTGTGTTTTGACTGTATCTTCTG
>DAOLFI010000576.1:0-3293 GCA_035326385.1 Niabella sp. | reverse complement strand
CCCCCGCCGCTATGCCAAAAGGCAGATGACCTGGTTTAAACGGCAGGCGGCCATGCACTGGATCAGCCTGCAGGAAACACAGAATATTATTCCCGTAATTACACAATTGCTGGGTAGTACAAACACATCTTAAATGCAACACCAAAGCCAAATAATACCATCCGCCATGGCGGATTTTAACCGAAGAGCTGTACCTTCTTTATAATCATTTCGCAATAACCAGACAATTAAGCCTGAAAACCTGTCTGCCAGGCAGAATCTACGCTGTACATACATCTTGAAGAGATGTTATGTTTATAGCAATCGCATCAGTCAATAGCAGTATCTTTGCCGGATGATTCAGGACGAAGAAACACAGCAGGAACCTGTTTTTAATAATGACCCTTTGGATGGCAGCGAGGGCGCCCTGCTGCAAATAAGTAAATGGACACGGCAGATTGCAGTAATTGGTTTTGCTATCGGCTCTTTTATAGTAATAGTAATGCTGTTTAGCGGCGCCCAGATATTAAAAACCATTGCTGCTGCATTGCCGGTAACCTTTCCCGGTATGTACCCGGTACTGGTAGTATCATTTTTTATCCTGTTTTTCCTGGCCGCATTAGTGCTGTTTTATCTTTATAAAGCCTCGCAACTACTGTTTCAGGGAGTACAGCAAAAAGACAGCGCATTGCTATCCCAGGCATTTGTGTACATCAAAAACTTTTTTATTGTGGTCATTGTTTTTGCAGCCCTTCAGTTGGTTGTTAACCTTTCAAATTTATTGAGCTAATGGAGCCTTTTCAGCAACATACAAATGTTCCGGCCGGTCCTGTACACAGCAGCCTTTTTGCTGCAGCTAAAATTGCCGGCATAGCCGCCATTATTTCATTGGCAGGAAGTTTGGCTGGTGTTATCGCAACGCTATCGGCCCCGGCACCCGCAATTGCTGCTCCGGATAAAGAAGGTTTTGATGAGCAAACCATGCAGCAGCTGGTACAAAGCAGCACCTATATATCGGTTTTTATATCCCTGGCCATCAGTGTGCTGGCCTTTTACTTTTTATTTCGCTTTTCCAGGCTGGCCAAAACGGCCATCAGTAACAGCGATAATAATAAGCTGGGTGCAGCCCTGCAAAGCCTGGCAGGTTATTTCAGGATATGGGCCGTAATTATGTTCCTTATCATTGTGCTGTTTGTGCTTTCGCTGGTAGGGGGCATATTAGGCGGCGCTATGGGCGGGTAGGCGATAGCCGTTGTGAGTTTTATCACCTGTCACTACTGAAAATCTTAACTTAATAGCATTGTTATGTACAGACCTGTAAGGACTTAAAAGCCTTACAGGTCTTTCCCGTTAAATACAAACAGGTCTTTTAAGCACGAAATTCAAATCTTAACAGTATGCCAGCGATACATTGTAAACTTTTGGAGCAGTTTTTGTCAAAATTTACAATAAAATAGCTATCATGAAAAATGAAATGATCCAACTCGAAAAAAAATACTGGGATGCTATGAACCGTCAGGATTATGAAACTGTAAAAGAGTTAACAAAATTCCCTTGTATTGTAGCAGGAAAGCAGGGCGTAATGAGTGTTGACGAGCCCACCTACAAAAAAATGTTTGAGCAGGGAAAAGGAAAAGAAATTAAAGTAAAAGATATTTCAGATGAGCAAATTGAAATGGGAGAAGACCATGCGTTAATTGCTTACCTGATCGAGTTGAATTATGATGGAACAAACATGAAATGCGCCTGTACTTCTACCTGGGTTAAGGAAAACGAAAAATGGCTCTGTGCTATGCATACGGAAAGTGATTTGGAAAAAAAATAAATTGCCGTCACAAATCTTCACTCTGTTATACTTTTTCTCTTTTATTATTACTTCGCTGACAGGTAATTATAATCTTTCAGCAAACTTTCCAGGAATTCATCCGGGTACATATCTGTTTGTATCTTCAGATAAGCTTTTACCTTTTCGGCTGCGGCAGCCAGTTTTTCCTGGTTCCGGGATCTTCCTGCATCGTTGAGCAGGTTCTTTATGATATTCAGGTCCCGGTCGCTGATGCGCATTACTTCGGGAAACCTGGGCACATAGTCTTCTGCCACTTCCCTGAATATAGTATTATGCAGGCTTTCTTTAGCTGAGGTTTTGATAACAATGGTTTGCGCCAGTATATCGCCAATACGTTGCGCCCTTTTTGAATTAGCCACCAGTATAATATCGGCCACTAAAAAGCCCATGCCAAACATGAAGGCAATAACACTTTCCACGCCTCCTCCGCCAGCCATAAGATAGATTAGCAGGTACAGCAGGATCACAATCCATAGGTCTGATATACGCAGCAGCCAGCGTATCAGCAGCTGGCTGACCGATGGTCGCCCCCCGTTTATACTTACTACCCGCAGCTTCGTCATTTTTTTGCCTATGCTCTGCCCGTTGGAGGTGAGCTCCCAGATGATATGGTACAAAAAAACCGGAGACAGAAGTATCAGCCACAGGGCCCATTCATCCCTGCCCCAGTACAACACGCTCATGATATAACTGACCAGTATAATATAAAGGTATTGCACCAGCATATCAATAAAAAGCGACAGGGAACGTCTTCCCAGTCCCGGGGCGTCAAACTCCAGGCTGATGTTAAAGCTGGTGGGTACACTTACAACAGGCATATAAGATCTTTACCGAAAAGTAATGCTTTTGCTTAAAATGTCAAAACCGGGAAATTTTTTAAAAGAGGCATAGGGGTAAAAAGCTTTTTAGGTGTAATGTATGCAGTGATATTACTTTTGTGGAGCTAAATGGCCCTGGATAGTGTTCAATACAAAAATGTTTTTGACCTTCATTATGAAGCGTTATACGGGTATGCCTGCTCTATTCTGATGGCAGAGACTTACGTGGACGACGTGCTGCAAAACATTTTTATAAAGCTTTGGCAACACCGCGATTCGGTAAGAACCGAAACGGTAAAAGCGTATTTGTACACTTCAGTCAGGAACGAGTGCCTGAATCATTTAAAGCATAAAGGTGTTCAGGCGGCTTATGCAAAGAATACGATGGTTACCGGCAGCGAAAGCAATAATAGTAACCACGCAGAACAAAAAGAATTACATGAGCAGATACAATACCTGCTGAACCAGCTCCCGGAAAAATGCGCTACGGTGTTTTACATGTGCCGGCAGCTGGAAATGAGCTATAAAGAAGTGGCAGAAGCGCTGGGTATTTCGGTTAAAACAGTAGAAAACCAGATGTCTAAAGCGCTAAAATTTTTACGGAGCGGTGTAGCAGCGTACCTGATCAGTATCGTGCTTTTATTCATTCT
>DAOLFI010000575.1:0-3295 GCA_035326385.1 Niabella sp. | reverse complement strand
AAATCCCGTATCTGCTTTCGGGTGGGAAGTTTTCCGATCCCATGTAAGATCCGTTCAGCTCCAGCATGTACCTTGAGTCATAGTTGTATTGCGTTCTGAACAGGTAAGTTTGAAATGCGTACGGGATAGCGGAGCCTACCCGGCGTAACCTCCTGTTCCAGTTACCCATGGCGGTAATATTGTGCTTGCCATATTGGCGGAACCAGTTAAGAGCACCTTCTGTAAATGTGATACGTTCCAGGCCTCCACCGCCAAAGCTGCCGTTGGGGTCTATTCTTGATTCGGTGCCTACCTGGGTGTACCGGTCTATATCACCATCCTCCCTGTACACCGGGTAAAACACAGCATAGCTTCTTCCATAATTTACATTAGGGGTGGCCGTATTATCGTATGAGTAGGATAGCTTAATACTAAGGTTCTTTGTAAGAAAATCCAGTTTATGTGTAGCCGATAAAGTACCCTGGATGGTATTGTTCAGATATACTCTGTAACCTCTTCTTGAAACCTCTCCCAAAAGATTGGAGGTATAAGTGCCGTTCCCAAACAAAGAGCTATCCGGATTTAAAATAGGATGAATGGGAGGCATCCGGTTCATAATGTTCATAATGGTGCTTGCGGATGTATTGGGGTCCGACCGGTTGGTCTGGATACCCGCCAGGTTCAGGCTTACCAGTAAATTTTTGGTAACATCTACATCTACATTAGCCCGTAGGTTGAATCTTTTCATCACATTATTGGAGTTATAACCCTGGTCGTTCTCCTTAGTATGTTTATAGTTTCCTTCCTGGATATTTAAACCTGCCGATAAAAAGTAGCGGGCAACACTATTACCGCCCGAAATATTCAGGTTGGCATTGCCCACCTGCGATGGCTGCATTAAAAAGTCATAGTAATCCGTATTATACCCTGTACCGTTTCTATAAGATTCCAGCTGTTCTGCCGAAAATGCTGGTTGGTTACCATCATTCATCAGGGCTTCATTCTTAAGCCTGGCATAATCATAAGACCCCAGGAACTCAGGTATTTTTGTGGGTTGTTGTTTTCCGTACGAGGTTCTGAAATTCATCTGCGGCTCGCTTCTTTTACCACGTTTGGTGGTAACCATTACCACCCCGTTGGCACCGCGCATACCAAATACGGCCGTGGAAGCAGCATCTTTCAGAATACTGAATGATTCTATATCATTAGGATCTATATAATCCATACTGCGCTCCACTCCGTCTACCACTACAATGGGCCGCGCGTTCCCCAGGGTAGCCAATCCTCTTATATAAAGGGCCGAAGCATCAACACCCGGCTCACCACTGCGCTGCGTGGTAATGAGGCCCGGCAGGCGCCCTGCAAGCGCATTTGTTAAATTGGACACGGGGCTTTGTAACAGATCCTTGGTAGTAATGGTTGATACAGATCCGGTCATGGTAACTTTTTTCTGTTTGCCGTAGCCCACAACCACTATTTCATTAATAGAGCCCTGCAAGCCAATCATCACCACGTTCAGTATTTCATTAACTGAAGGTTTTATTCTTTGAGGCTCGTAGCCCACATGAGAGAACTCCAACGTGTCGCCAACGGCTATTGAGATGGAATACCTTCCTTCCTCATCGGCTATAACAGTGGCCGTGTTCATGGCGTCTCTCACTGTTACGCTGGGCAGTGGCTGCCGGTTCTCGTCCATAACCTGCCCGGAAATCATCATTTTTCCTGCTGTAGTAACCTGGCTCCATCCTATTTGCAAAGAAAGAGCACACAGCAGCAGCAGTAATCCTGCCTTGAAATTGTGCGGTAGTTTTGTTTTTTTCATACTTTTTTTTAAATTAATTAAACAACCGATTAGTCAAAAAGATCCTTTTGATTTTCGAGAAATTCTTTACTGTTTAAAGCTACAGATTAGTTTCCTTAAACGTTTAAGCAATGGCTGCTTGTTGCTGATAAATAATTCTCAGGGTAAAATTATTCATACGCAAAATCGTTATTGTGCTTACTCGTTTAAGCTGTCGAAATTACATTAATAAATTGCATTTCCAAATTTTTTTTAGGAAATGCCATCATCAGTAAGAATGTACTTATTGCTTTTTGGTAGTAAACGGAAAATTGATCAAATTTGCTTAAACGATTAAGATGAAGAACAGAAGATCTTTTATAAAACAAATGGGTTTGGGCGGTGTAGCTGCTGCCATTACACCGGTAATGCCTTCCGCAAAAAATACAGATGTTGAAAAAGCCAAATCATCTATTGAAAATGCTGTGCCGGCAGGTTCCCGCAGTTTTAATGAGCTATATAAAAGCGAGTACTTAAACCGGGTTGCTTTTCCGCTGGGCGGGATAGGCGCAGGTATGTTTTGCCTGGAAGGCACGGGAGCCATTTCTCACATGTCGGTACGTAATAACCCCGAAATGTTTTTTGAGCCGGCCATGTTTGCAGCTATCAGTGTAAAAGGGTTAAAGAATGGAGCTAAAGTGCTGGAAGGGGCTGTTCCTGAATGGAAGAAGTTCGGGCAGAGAGATTCGGGGCTGGGCGGTACTGGCGGCGCTACATGGGGGTTGCCCAGGATGAATGCTGCGGAGTTTACAGCGCGTTTTCCTTTTGGAAAACTTACTTTAAAGGACGATGATATTCCTTTGGAAATTACCATTAATGGGTGGAGTCCGTTCATACCGGGTGATGCAGATGGTTCAAGTCTTCCGGTAGCATGCCTGGAGTATACATTTAAGAATAAAGCAGGTAAAGCTATTGAAGCGGTATTCTCTTACAATAGCAGGAACTTTATGTCGCAGGCAGATGCTCCTAATGCCATCGGGCCTATAGAAAATGGTTTTGTGCTTTCATCTGACGGCACAGGCAGTGCTCCTGAAAAGCAGGGAGCGTTTGCCATATTTACAAATGACCCTGCTACTATAACGGACCATTGCTGGTTCAGGGGTGGCTGGTTTGACGGGCTTACAATGGTATGGAACACTATTGCAAAGGGAGATAGCATAAGCCATTCGCCAGTGGAAAAAGATGCGCCGGGGGCCTCTTTGTATGTGCCGTTCCGGCTGAGCGCTGGTGAAGAAAAAACCATTCGCGTTATGATGTGCTGGTATGTGCCGCAAACCAGGTTACAGATAGGCGTGGTAGCACCTTCGGTTAAGGAAAAAGTACAGTCAGATCCGTTGCTTCAATATCATAAGCCCTGGTATAGCCAGCGGTTTAAGTCAGTACACGAAGTGGCACAATACTGGAAGGAGCAATATGCAGCATTAAAGCAAAAGACAAAATTATTTTCCGATACATTTTATAAAACCACGCTGCCTC
>DAOLFI010000574.1:0-3301 GCA_035326385.1 Niabella sp. | reverse complement strand
CTATGATATTGAAGAATTAAAGAAAATTAAACAGGTATGCGCTGACCATAAACTGGCTTTTCATATTGATGGGGCAAGACTATTTAACGCATTAGTTGCAAAAAATGAAACACCCGAACAGTACGGGGCGATTTTTGACAGCATCTCTATTTGCCTCTCCAAGAGCCTGGGCTGCCCTGTTGGTAGTCTGCTGCTGGGCAATGCTGATTTTATTAAAAAAGCCAGGAGAGTAAGAAAAGTGTTTGGTGGCGGCATGAGGCAGGCCGGCTACCTTGCCGCAGCGGGCATTTACGCTTTACAAAATAATGTTGAAAGGTTGGCCGGGGATCATAACCATGCAAAAATGATAGCTGATGCATTACAGCAACATGTATTCATTTCTGAAATTCTTCCTGTTGAAACCAATATCATCATTTTTGAAACAAAGGGCATCAGGGCAAAAGAGCTGGTTGAAAAATTAAAGGAGCATCATATTTTAGGCTATGCTATCGCATCACAAAAAGTGCGGCTGGTACTTCATCTGGATATTACAAAAGAAATGGTGGAAAGAACAATAGAAGTATTTAATAAGCTTTAAATACTTAACTTCAAGCCCTAAAACTATAAACTTGATTTTATATGCTGCCAACAATCAATCCAACTAAGACAAAAGCCTGGAAGCAATTACTGCAACATGCAGAAGAGACCCAACAATGGAATATGCGACAGCTTTTTGCAGAAGACGCTGCCCGTGCCCGTACTTTTTCTTTACAACAGGGAGATATTTATTTCGACTATTCCAAAAACAAGATAAACGGCAAAACCTTACAATTACTGCTGTCACTTGCCGAACAAACAAAAGTTGCGGACGGTATTAAAGCCATGTTTAGCGGAGATGTGATTAACCAGACGGAAAACCGGTCGGTGCTGCACGTTGCACTCAGGAACTTTGGCAAAAAGCCCATTAAGAGCAGTGGTAAAAATGTAATGCCCGAAGTAACGACCGTGCTTGAAAAAATGAAAACCTTCTGCGAAGCCATTCATTCGGGCGCGCATGTGGGCTACACCGGTAAAAAAATAAAATCCATAGTAAACATTGGTATTGGTGGCAGCGATCTGGGTCCTTTAATGGTTACCGAAGCATTAAAGCCCTATACTGTAAAAGGCATTGAAGCCTATTTTGTATCAAATGTAGACGGCACACATATTGCGGAAACACTGAAAAAAGTAAACCCCGAAACCACGCTCTTTTTAATTGCTTCCAAAACCTTTACTACACAGGAAACCATGAGTAATGCCCACACCGCACGCGACTGGTTTTTGAAAAAAGCAAAGGATGAGCAACATATAGCCAAACACTTTGCAGCTTTAAGCACTAACGCCAAAGCAGTGGCAGCTTTTGGTATTGATACGAAGAATATGTTCGAGTTCTGGGACTGGGTTGGCGGCCGTTATTCTTTATGGAGCGCTATCGGGCTGTCCATTGCACTTACTATTGGCTATAACAATTTTGAAGAGCTGCTTAAAGGTGCTTATGATGCAGATGAGCATTTCAAAACAACAGCTTTTGAAAAAAACATCCCGGTGATGATGGCGCTGGTAGGGCTCTGGAATACTACTTTCCAGGGCGCACAATCAGAAGCGATCTTGCCTTACGATCAATACCTGCACCGCTTTGCTGCCTACTTCCAGCAGGGCAATATGGAAAGCAATGGCAAGAGCGTAGACAGGAACGGTAAAAAAGTAAACTATCAAACCGGTCCCATCATCTGGGGCGAGCCAGGCACTAACGGCCAACATGCTTTTTACCAGCTGATACACCAGGGTACAGAATTGATTCCCTGCGATTTTATTGCACCTGCGCAGACACACAATCCTATTGGTAACCACCATCCCAAGCTGTTAAGCAATTTTTTTGCGCAAACAGAAGCGCTAATGAATGGCAAAACCCTGGCTGAAGTAAAGGCAGAATTAAAAAAGCAGGGATTGGACGCAGCTGCTATTAGCAAGCTGGCACCCTTTAAAGTGTTTGAAGGTAACAAACCCACCAATTCGTTTTTAATTAAAAAGATCACCCCCTTTACTCTCGGACAACTGATCGCTTTTTACGAGCATAAAATTTTTGTTCAGGGCATCATTTTCAATATTTTCAGCTTTGACCAGTGGGGAGTGGAGCTGGGCAAACAGCTGGCCAACAAAATACTTCCCGAACTTCAAAACGACGAAGAAGTGGGCAGCCATGACAGCAGCACCAATACGCTGATAGGTTTGTATAAGAAGTGGAGGTAATATTTTGCAGAACAGGGATAGAGTAACTACTATCTTACTAAAAAATTTAAGCCGGTTAGATGTTATGATCTCTCCGGCTTTTTCTTGCGCAGGCCTGTAGTTTAGCCATGTGTTAGGCCGCCCTCTGCTTTGCGGAACAAGTTGTGTATTTGCGATCTTGTGTTTTTGTCAAAGTAACGGTTACGCGCTGGCCTCCGGGCCAGTGCGAGCAAAAGGGTAATGGGGACAAAAAAAGTGAAACTATTTATGTAATTATGAGCCGCACGGCATCATACCGAAAACTTCGGTATGAAAATAATCATTGTTGTTATTGCCATCTGCTTTTCAACAGCTCTACAAGCACAAAACAGGCCGTTACTTTATATTAAGCCCAAAGCAGTCTATAATGATTCAATATCCAACAGTCCTGGCTTGTTAGATACAACCCATATGTATAGCAGTAAATACGGGAAAGTGGCCAGGTTAACACAGGATAACATGCCTTGCATCCTGCCGTATAATAACACCATAGAAATACCTAATGCAACCGGCCGGAAACAGGCTCCCACTGAAATACCCAACGCATGGAAAGACGGCAGATACCCTTCCCTGACCCAGCCCCAAAAACCTGTACCCCATTTAGCTCCTCATGGCAAAAGCAATACCCCTTATCTAAAGACGGATTCGGTAAAGAAAAAGTAGCTAATGGCGCTGTTCAGTTTTAAGTGTGTGCACGCAAATAGCTTATTACCGGCCGGCCGGTACAACCAGCGAGGTATCAGCGCTTACAGGTTTCCCAAAATTCGGAGTTCCATCTTTATTCCATGTAAATTTTTGAGCACGTGGCGAACGGTGGCCTCCGCAACCCTGGCCGGGTTCGGCATTAGCATGATATAAGATCCAGTCTTCTTTTCCGTTTGGCGATTTGAAAAAAGAATTATGGCCCGGAGCATAAACACCGTTTTCCGGCGCAGCCTTAAAAACAGGTTCCGGGTGCTTTGTCCAGCTTGCCGCATTCAGCAAATCTGCATCTGTATTGATGGACAGCATACCC
>DAOLFI010000573.1:0-3304 GCA_035326385.1 Niabella sp. | reverse complement strand
TGGTTCTGCTTTGTTCAAAATTGAGCAGAGCTTTGGTCTCTAAAAAGCTCTGCGCATAAAACTGGCCGGTGTACCAAACCACACCCTGTCCCATTACTGCCCCGAAAAGCGCCAGCAATACCATTTTAAAATTGGCCTTATGACTAAAACTTTCTTTAAGAGGATTTTTAGCCGTTTTTCCTTCTGATTTTAATTTGGAAAATAACGGGGATTCTTCCATTTTCATCCTTATGTATACAGACACGCCTACTAATAAAATGGAAAACCAGAAAGGATAACGCCAGCCGCCCCATTCTGAGTTGAAGGCCGTTTCGCTCATATTGAGTTTTACCAGCATAATCACACCAAGTGCAAGGAATAATCCCAGGGTGGCTGTGGTCTGGATCCAGCTGGTGAAATACCCGCGTCTGTGAACAGGAGCATGTTCAGCAACATAAGTGGCAGCACCACCATATTCACCTCCCAGGGCAAGTCCCTGCACCAACCGCAAAAAAAGCACAATCAAAGGCGCCGCCATGCCTATGGTTTTGTACCCCGGCACCAAACCAATTAAAAAAGTAGAACCACCCATTAGTACCAGCGTGAGCAAAAAAGTAGACTTCCTTCCGAAAATATCTCCCAGCCGGCCAAATACCAAAGCTCCAAACGGGCGCACAATAAATCCGGCTGCAAAAATAGCCAGCGTGCTCAGCAAGGCGGCTGTAGCATTTCCTTCAGGGAAAAACTCGGTGGAAATAGTTTTGGCCAGCATCCCGAAAATGTAAAAATCGTACCACTCTATCATGGTACCAAGAGATGAGGCAGTAATTACCCTCGTTACAATACTTCTTTCGTTTTTTTTGCTCATACAATCGTTATGTGTATTTTTTATGGCATCACTCACTGCTGTACTTCCCTTCCAGGCCCGCTGCTTTCGCGCTGGCACTGATTAACGGGCAAAACAATAGCCTAAATTCAGCCTATAAATATAGGGGAACTTTGCTTAGTTTCATACTATCAGTCCATCTTTCATTTGTAATACCCTGTCGCTGAGCTGTGCAAGATCATCATTATGTGTAACGATCAGGAACGTTTGAGCGAACCTGGTTCTTAAATCAAAAATCAGGTCATGCAACTCACGGGCATTTGCCGTATCGAGGTTTCCTGTAGGCTCATCGGCAAATACAACAGAGGGCTGATTGATAAGCGCCCTGGCTACTGCCACACGCTGCTGTTCTCCGCCACTCAGCTCATTGGGTTTATTATTCAGCCTGTGCGAAACGCCCAATACCTGCAACAAATCTTTTGCAGCATTTTCTACCTCTTTCTTTTTTCTTCCGGCTATCCAGCCCGGGATACACACATTCTCCAGGGCCGAAAATTCGGGCAATAAATGATGGAACTGGAAAACGAAACCAATATTCCGGTTACGAAATACAGCCAGCTTTTTGGACCCAAGTCCGTTTATTACGGTATTGTTCATCACTATTTCCCCCTTATCTGCTTTATCCAAGGTGCCTAAAATATGCAATAAAGTGCTTTTCCCACTGCCTGATGGCCCTACAATTGATACCACTTCTCCCTTTTTGATCTCAATATCAACCCCTTTCAGCACCTGTATATTTCCGTAAGATTTATGGATGTTTTTTCCGTATATCATTTATATGATTGTAAGATCAAAAAATATGAATTTTCAAATGTAAAAGTTTGCTTTTTAAATAATATCAAAAATGTTTAAAAAAGGTTCAAAAAAAGCAATTTGGTAAATTCCACAATACAATTACTTTTGCACAAATTTTTTTGGATAGCTGCAACCCTTTGTTGCACATTAACGTTAATATAGAAAACCGATATACTATGTTTTGGACACTTGAATTGGCCTCTTACCTTGAAGATGCGCCCTGGCCGGCAACAAAAGATGAACTGATTGACTACGCTATACGTAGTGGTGCGCCATTAGAAGTAGTGGAAAACCTGCAGGAGCTGGAGGATGAGGGTGATGTTTATGAAACAATTGAAGATATCTGGCCTGATTATCCTACACAGGAAGATTTCCTTTTTAATGAAGATGAATATTAGATTGTAATAAATATTTATTGAGGCCACTTTGCAAAAAAGTGGCTTTTTTTTTCACTCAATCATTTCGGCCAGATTTTCGATAAATCTTTGCGCATAGGATCCGGAACGCTTCCAGCCATGACCCATACGTACAATAATCAGGTTCTTTTGGGGATGTATATATACGAACTGGCCCAACATGCCCTGGGCAAAAACAGCAGGCAGATTGTTATAGGCACTATAAAAAGTATTACCATTTCTGCTACCCTTACCAATGTACCAGTTGCCGTTTTGTGAGGCAGCAAAATCTGCGGCCTGTACTGAATCGTTAAACCTTCTTATTACCCTGCTACTCCACCAATGATTTTTATATCCCTGGTAAGCCAGCATGGTATCGGAATTTAAAATTGTGCGCACCCATTTTTCGGATAATATCTGGTTACCGTTCCAGTTTCCCTTGTTCAAATACAAACGGCCCAGCCTGGCAAAATCCCTGAGCGTGGCATTCAGACAGCAGAAGGCTCTTGCAACGCCTTTTGCATCGGTTTGCCAGGTAGCATCACTTTCCATTCCCAGCGGGCCCCACAGCTTTTCCTGTAAATAAACAGGAAGTGGTTTTTTAGTTGCCGCCTCAATAATAGCACCTAATATCTGCGTGTTTACACTTTTATATGAAAAATTCCCGGCACCTGGCTCTGTTTTTATTTTTTTAAGACGGGCTTTCATATTTCCTGTAAAGCCAAACTTTATTACATCGCTGAATGGGCTGTTATAGGTTTCATCGCTTTTAACACCGGTACGCATATCCAGCACCTGCTGTACCGTTATATGGCTCCAGGCTTTATCGCTTTTTGATAGCCAGGGCAGGTATTGAGTTACCGGATCATCAAAAGAACCAATATATCCTTCCTGAAGAGCAACCTGGGCTAAAGTGCCTACAAAAGATTTGGCTACGGAAAAGGAAGGGAAAACATTTTCAGCATTTAACCCGTTAAAATATCTTTCATACAGAATACTGTCATTTTTTATTACAAGAAATCCATAAGTACCGCTGTTTTCCAGACTTGTATCTAAGTAAGCATCCAAAACAACATTTGTGCGATGAGCATAAAAAAAACTAAAGGGAGCATTGCTTTTCCGGACCTGGTGTACCCTGAATTTATCTAAATCCTTTAATTCAAACTTGCGGAATTTATATGCCCGTACTGCATAACAAGAGGACAATAATACAGCAACCACCAATATGTAAATGATCCTTAAGTATTTC
>DAOLFI010000572.1:0-3305 GCA_035326385.1 Niabella sp. | reverse complement strand
ATGGTTACATGATTGGGATGATTTCTGTCGCCACCAAAAGCCTGGTATTCCGTACCACGTGCAGATTCGTTGCCGATAAGGTTAGGCCAGGTACGTGCAATGCCTGTAGGACGCACAGCTTCATGGGCATTCACCATTATTTTATATTCTGCCGCTTTCTCAATGGCAAACTGATAATGATTGTTGATCCACTGACTATAATGATGTTCTCCCAAAGGAAGGATATTACCCACATACCCACTTTTTACCGCATCATACCCATACTGCTTCATCAGCTTATAGGCCGTATCTATATGGCGTTCATAGTTCCTTATTGAGCTGGAGGTTTCGTGATGCATAATAAGTTTTACGCCCTTTGAATGTGCATACGCGTTCAGGCCTTTTAAATCAAAATCAGGATAAGGTGTTACAAAGTCAAATACATAATCCTTTTCATTGCCGATCCAGTCTTCCCAGCCTACATTCCACCCTTCTACCAATACCCCATCAAATCCATGCTTTGCCGCAAAATCTATATATCTTTTTACATTGGCAGTGGTAGCGCCATGTGTACCGTTTGGCTTTGCTTTTGAAAAATCAGTTACGCCCAGCTGAACTGCAGGAAATTCGTTGGTGTATGACCAGGTGCTTTTACCAGAGATCATTTCCCACCAAACGCCCACGTACTTTGTTGGCTTTATCCATGAAGTGTTTTTTATTTTACCTGGCTCGTTTAAATTATAGGTCATCTTTGATGCTAAAATATTACGGGCATCCTGGCTAACAATAATGGTTCTCCAGGGCGAGATACAGGGAGCCTGCATCCTTCCTTTATCTCCATGTGCATCGGGCGTAAGCCATGATTCAAATACAAAATTTTTATCATCAAGATTCAGGTGCATGGTAGCATAATTAATGCAGGCTGCTTCATGCAGATTAATATATATACCATCAGCAGTTTTCATCATCAACGCGGTTTGTACACCTGTGGGGGAAAATGCCGTCTGCGAAGTATTTCCTGTATAAGCTTTGTCCATCAGTCCTCTTATTTCGGAAAGTTTTGAAGTAGTATAATTATATTCCTGCGTGTCATAGTCTCCCGGTATCCAATACGCCGTATGATCGCCTGTCATGGCAAACTGTGTACGTTCTTCTTTAATGGTAAAATATACCAGGTTTTTTTGCTGTGGAAACTCGTAGCGAAATCCCAATCCATCATCAAATAAACGGAAACGGATGATCATCTGCCGGCTAAAATCATTCTGATTGAAGACTGCCTTCTGATTTAAGGTAACTGCAAGCTCGTTGTAATGGTTCCGGATATTTTTGGTTTCACCCCAAACCGGCTGCCAGGTTTCATCAAAGCCTGCTGTTTTTGTATCAACAATTTCAAAATTATTATAAAGCGAAGACAATAATTTGATGATTCGTTCCTCATCCGGCTGATTTTTTAAATATCCCTGGTGAGCAGGATTCATTGTAAGCTCCAGGCCCATTTTGCTGGGTTTTATCACTTCCTTTCCTTTATAGTTCAGTTGATAGGTAGGTACACCTCCGTCTTTAAGGGAAAAGTTCATCACGAATTGCCCATTAGGCGAGTGCAGCTCCTGTCCCGAGGCGGCTATCGCACTTAAAGTAAGCGTTAAAATAACACATAGAGTTTTTAAAGAAAAATGCATTGCTTTTATTTTTTATGTTAATTGATTATGGAGGTCATTTATTAGTATTATCCCAAACCAAAGCGCTGGCTCCCAGTATAGCGGCATCAGCATCTGGTAGTTCGCTTAATAGTATTTTTGTTGTATCTCTAAACACGGGCAGCAGGTTTTTCTCCATGTGTTCCGCTACGGGGCCTAATAATAATTGCCCGGCTTTTGTAACGCCGCCAAAAAGTATGATTGCCTGTGGATCGGAAAACATTACAAAATTGGCAATTGCTTCTCCCAGTATTTGGCCTGTATATTGAAATACTTTCATTGCCAGTTTATCACCTTTTAATGCGGATTCGCAAACCTGTTGGGCGGTAATATTTTCCTGCAGGCAGGATTTAAGCAAAGAGAAAGTTGGCTCTGCTTCCAGGAACAATCGTGCTGTATGAGCGATTCCTGTTGCAGAAGCATAGGATTCCAGTGAGCCATCCAGTCCGGTAGACCAATGCAATCGCCCCCGGCGAATACCGGTATGACCTAACTCCCCGGCCAACCCTCTATGCCCGTAAATAATATGCCCGTTCGAAACAATGGCGCTTCCCACTCCCGTTCCTAATGTCAGCATAATGAAGTCTTTCATCCCTCTTGCTATACCATACATCATTTCTCCTGCGGCCGCCGCGTTAGCATCATTTGTTAATTTACAGGGTAACTGAAATTTCCGGGTCATCATGTCTGCAAGCGGCACAACGCCTTTCCAGGGAAGATTGGGTGCATGTTCTATACAACCATTATGAATATTTCCGTTCGGCGCACCAATTCCTATTCCTTTTAAATTTTCAGGCCCTATATTTGCTACTGCCGGCAATAACGCCTCGTGTAAGGCGCTTACAAAAATGCCCGGCTCTTCAAATCTTCCGGTAACCAGCAATTTCCCAGCATAGGAAATTTCTCCCCGGTGGTTTACTAAGCCGAACTTGGTAGATGTACCTCCGATATCAACGCCTATTGCCCATTGCTGATGTGTAATATTTGTTTTTATCTCATCCATTGATTTCTTCTTAAAAAATATGACTGCATAACATCATGTTGTCTTGCTGATCCTGATCACTACAACACCATGCGGAGGTACTCTTACGGAAAAAGAAGACATCACGCCCAGGTCTTCATGTTTCCAGAGGTCTCTCACTTTGGCTTTGTCCTGTATTAACAAATCAGAAAAGAGCTTTCCCCTGCTTTGGTAAGTATTCTCCCGGTTAAAGAACGCTACTATCCAATCTCCGTTACTAAGCTGCCCTTTCCATACCTGGCTTTCTTCTTTTGTGGGGTCATTGGTTAGTGGTTTGCCAACAAAGCCATCTTCACGCAGCGCCAGCAATTCTTTATTTTGATACACCCAAAGGTCATCACCAATAGTGTTGTACCTATCCGAAACTGTAACGGCACCACCTGAAATAATGCAGGCGGTCATCACGCTCTTTTTTTCTTCTTTATTGGCAAAGGTGTTGATGCGTAAAAAATCAGGGTCTAATATCATCCTGTTTTTACCAGAAATTTTCGACCAGTAAGTAAGCCCGTCCATGGGGTTGGCATATTGCGACCAACCAACCCTTTTTACACCACGTGCATTATCGCTCCATTTCCACCATTTGCCATCACCGGTATCTTCGTTTATAC
>DAOLFI010000571.1:0-3305 GCA_035326385.1 Niabella sp. | reverse complement strand
GCTATAAGTGCGGGCATGTCCCTGAAGCCGGTGCATAGAGTTTTCGTTCCTCAGTATCATATTATCCACGGCATTTACCGTAGTTGGCAGGCCGGAAGGGAACTGGAAAATATAAGAGCCATCATAAGACAATTCGCTTTTTCCCGATCTTCCTCTTTTTGTAGTGACCACTACTACTCCATTTGCAGACCTTACACCATATACGGCTGCAGTGGCATCTTTAAGAATGGAAATGTTATCTATATCATTAGGATTCAGCCGCTGAAACGCTTCCATATCGCGAGGGATCCCGTCTATAACAATGAGGGGTGTACCCATTGCCCTGATATCCATTTGCATATCAAACGATCCCGGCTCTGATGACCGTTGCGATATGCGAAGACCCGGCAGACGGCCAGTGAGCATATTCTGCAAATTTTCATTTTTAGTGCGAATGATTTCTTCTCCCTTAATATCAGAGACAGCGCCTGTAAGATTGGACCGCTTTTGTGTGTTGTACCCCACTACTACTACTTCATCCAGCCTGTTTTCTATCGCCGTCAGTACCACGCTGGTATAATTGTCGTTTTTTACCGACAACTCCAGCGTTGTATAACCCACAATTGAAATAATCAATACAGCATTCTGATCGGTTACATCAAGACTAAAGCTGCCGTCTTCGCCTGTACTCGTACCGTTAGTAGTTCCTTTTTCTATAACGGTTACGCCCGAGAGCGGCTCGCCTTTATTATTAACAATTTTGCCCTTAACAGGATACATCTTAGCCATTTCATTTTCATGCCCTATAATGACAACAAGGTCGCGGCTCATGGTCTTGTAAGAATAAGCTGTTTTTTTAAGCAGTTGCTGCATTACATTGTCAATAGTGGCATTGCTGGCATATATATTTACTTTCTGGCGGTCAAGGGCCACATCATCGCTATAAAAGAAGCGGTATTCATATCGCCTTTCAAGCCGTTTCAGCACAGAAATGATAGATTCATCTTTCAGGTCTAAATTGATCCTTTTTTGAGAAGCTCCATTAATAGCTACAGCCTGAAAAGAAGTAAATAGAATAAGGAAAACCGAGAGCTTCATTATCATAAAAAATTTGATAAATACATTCCCCTGCCTGCCTGTGGCAAGGCAATCGCTTTTTTTCATAATTTTGTTTTTTCAATTAATAATGATAGTAATCATTGTTTGAAACAATGACAAACGTCGTTATCCGGGCAGGAATGTTACCGCATTTCTGCCTTTTTCATAAATTGTAATTAAGTTATTCTGGCCATTGCATCGTTTTTTAGTTAGTAAAGTGGTTTTATTTATAAATAGTTACATTGTCTTCCTCTATTTTATAGCGTAGTTCCGACACGAGGCTGAAAAGGTGAAGCACTTCCTTTAAGCTCTCCTTCTCAATTTTTCCGTTAAACCGCTTTTGAAGCAGACTCCGGTTGTTCACTGTAATTTTTACATCGTACCAGTTTTCCAGCATAGGAATAATATCCTGTAGCTTTTGCTGGTCAAAGCTGATGCTGCTTTTCAACCATTGGGTTTCCAGTATAGCCGAATCAATCGGGCTGATGGTGGCCTGCCGTAACACAACCTCGGCAGAGTCATTGTTTATATGAATGTTACGGCCATTACCTAACTGATAATCATTCTGCACTATGAGCTTTTCGCTGGGCTTCAGTATTACTTTCTTATTGTTCTTAGCCTTCAGCAGCACTTCAACCGAACCGCTCACTAAAGTAGCCTGCGCTTCAGCTTCATTATTATAGGCTCTTACATTAAACACTGTACCTAAAACACGTACGTCCATATTTTTTGTGTGCACAATAAATGGCCGGTTTTTATCATGTACCACCTCAAAGAAAGCCTCCCCTTCAAGTGCCACCTCTCTTTTCCGTTCTCCAAACGACTTTTCATAAGTAAGGCGTGTATCGGAATTAATCCATACCGTCGTACCATCGGGCAGGATAATATTGGATTTGGAGCCCTTTTGAGTAGCTACGATGTTTTGTTTTAATGCCGGTGCAGGCCCGTTGTTATTTAACAACAGCACGCTTCCTAAACCAATTAAAGCCAGAAGCGATGCAGCTATTGCCATTACCTTTACAAGTGAGCGCGGTTGTTTTGGCTCCTTTCTGCTAACAGACAATGGCGTAATACGTTGCTGAAGGCTTACAACAGATTGCTGTACAAAATCATCTGGAATGTCTTTCTCAAAACTTATGGCACTTTTAAAGATCTCACTAACAACAGCAGCAATATCAGCATCAGGAACCTCCTTCATCAGAGCCATTAATTCAGTTTGCTCAGACAGGCTGATAGCCCCTGTTTCCTTCTTTATCAACAATGTAATGAGCCTTTGCTGGTCCATATTCATAATATGCTATTATTAAGTCGCAAAAAATTTTTAAATCCCTTAAAGCTTAAAAAAAAATTATACATTTTTTTTTCCGGCGCTACCGTTATTAATACCCGGGAAAGGTTTTTTCAGTATTTCGATCAGCTTTTTGGTTGCAATATATACCTGGGTCTCAACTGTTTTAACTGATATGTCCAGCAGTTCAGCCACTTCCATATACTTTAATCTTTCTTCTTTTACCAATCTGAAAATAAGCCGGCATTTAGCGGGCAAACTGTTGATTGCCTCATTAATAAGATGCAGGTTCTCTTTTGATATAAGCTGGCTTTCGGGAGTAAAAAAGGAATAAGAAGCGCATTCGGTTATTTCATCAGGCTCCATATGTTTCTGTTTCCTCAGAAAACTGATAGAAGCGTACTTACAGGCAGTATATAAATAACTGGAAAGATTTTTGACTTCAATGATCGTTTTACGGTTTTCCCATAGTTTGGTAAATACTTCCAGCACAATTTCTTCAGCCTCCTGTTTATCTTTTACAATAGAGCTAACAAAAGAGAACAGGCCAGGGAAATAGTGCCTGTACAGCTCACTAAAAGCAAGCTGGTCATCTTGTTCAGAGATCAAACGGACAAGTTCTTTGACATTTTGCTCCATTTAAAAAGGAGGTTTAATTGTTAATTTTGGACCGGATTGATGAGGTACTTTTTTGCCGGAAAGATCCCGGGTATTCCTTACATATAAAAAGCAGCTCGCGGCAACCAGCAAAACAATAAAGTGAATATACAATGTTTAAAATGATAAACTACCGGGTAAAGATAAAGTATTAGGCATTTAACCTTATGCATCCCGGAAGATGAAGCCGGCAGCAACAGCTATTTATAAGCAAAACAGTCTGAAAACAAAAAAGGTCCTTCCGTAGAAACGGACTGACCTCTAACGATTGCTTGCCATATGA
>DAOLFI010000570.1:0-3307 GCA_035326385.1 Niabella sp. | reverse complement strand
GCTTTTGGTAGCCCACTGCCAAAGCCATTATGCGCAGGAAAAAGCGAAGGAATTGCGTATTCATACCCATAAAAAATTTGTAGATACCGATTTGCGGCAATCGCACGAGTTCAAGCAATTACTGCTGAATAGCATTTATTTTCCTAACGATCATGTGCTGAATCTTGCCAAAGAGCTAAAGCTTTTATCCATTGACGGTGCTGTTTTACAGGGAGAAGACCTGGTGCAGATCCGCAGGCTGGCAGAAAGTATTGAAAAAATTTTTCGCTGGTTTAATGAGGAAAGGAAAGTGGCCTATCCCGGTCTGCTGGAAATTATTCAGCATACTTATTATGAGAAAGCTATCAAAGCGCTTATTGATGAAATTGTAGATGAGCTGGGCGCTGTTAAAGACTCGGCTTCTGAAGAACTGAAAGAGATCAGGCTGGGCCTTTACCGCAAAAGAACAGAGCTCAGGCGCATATTTGATCGTATCATTTCCAAACTGAACAAGCAGGGGTACCTGGCCGAAATAGAAGAAAGCTTTATGAATGGCAGGAGAGTGGTGGCTGTGTTTGCCGAGCACAAACGCGCGGTAAAAGGTGTCCTTCATGGGGAAAGCGACAGCCGTAAAACTACTTTTATAGAGCCGGAAGAAACCATGCACCTGAATAATGAGATCAGCGATCTTGAAAACCAGGAGCGTAAAGAAGTGTACAGGATATTAAGGCTGCTGACCTCCAGGTTGTCTCAGCATGCTGCACTACTCAATATTTATCATGCTGTTGTGGGCGAATATGATTTTGCAAGGGCTAAAGCAAAGTTTGCTATAGATATTAATGGGGAATACCCTGTTGTACACGATAAAGCTTTTGTACACCTGGTAAACGCTTATCATCCGCTTTTATATTTATATAATAAAAATACTGATAAACAAACCATCCCTGTTTCCATTAGCCTGGATGACAGCCGCAGGATCCTGGTCATCAGCGGGCCCAACGCCGGGGGTAAAACGGTTACCATGAAAACCATTGGACTGCTGCAAATGATGTTGCAAAGCGGGCTGCTGGTACCGGTGCATCCATCCAGCGAATTTGGTATTTTTAAGCAGCTGATGATCCATATCGGTGATACCCAAAGCCTGGAGTTCGAGTTAAGCACCTACAGCAGTCACCTGATACACATGAAGCATTTTATGGAAAATGCCAATGGGAAAACGTTGTTTTTTATAGATGAGCTGGGAAGCGGCAGCGATCCCAACCTGGGCGGCGCTTTTGCCGAAGTAATACTGCTGGAGCTGCTCAGGAAGCATTCTTATGGTGTGGTGACTACCCATTATCTTAACCTGAAAGTAATGGCAGGGAAAACTGCCGGTATTATTAATGGCGCTATGGCTTTTGATGAAAAACGGTTACAACCTCAATACCAGTTAATAGTGGGCAAGCCGGGAAGCTCTTATACCTTTTCAATTGCAGAAAGGATAGGGCTTGACAAAAGGCTGATTGAAAAAGCCCGTAGTCTGGTGGAAGAAGACCAATATCGCCTGGATAAGCTGCTGAACCGGACGGAGCAGGATCTGCGGGATATTGCAAAAAAAGATAAGGAGTTGCAACACCTGATAAAAGAGAACGAACGCCTGCAAAAAGAAATGAACCAGGTTATGGACAGGGAGCGCCATAAACAACAGGTAGCCGTACTGAAGGAGCAGAACAGGATAAGCGAACAACGCATTGCCTATCTGAAAGATATGGAGCGCAAGCTAAAGCAGATCACCATTGAATGGAAAAAGGAAGACGACAAGCCTAAGCTCATAAGGCAAATAACTGCATTGCTTTTTAACCAGGGTGAAACCAAAAAGGCAAGTAAAATGCAGAAAAAAATTGAAAACAAATACAGCGAGGTGGGTGGAGAGATAAAGGTAGGGGATAAGGTAAAAATGAAACGTAACCACCAGGTAGGCGAAGTGCTTGAAATAAAAAGCAAAAGAGCTGTTGTAAAGATAGGCCTGCTGCCTATGCAGGTAGAGCTGAACGACCTGGTAGTGGTGAAGGAAAATACAACGGTATAAAGTGCTATGCGGGGCGTCCTCGCCTTGTGCTTTTATTCTATTGCCTCTATGCAATTTTATTGTAAGAAGGCCGGCTATAACGGTGCTGCAAAATTAAGCGTCCAGTAAACACCGCTTTTTGCTGCTCCCATTTCTGTGGCGTTTTTATTCATGATATTTTTGCAGTGGCCGGGGCTCTTCAGCCAGCTTTGCATTACCTCTTCCACAGTGCTTTGACCCATTGCAATATTTTCTGCAAAAAAGCTCCATTTATAACCGGCAGCGCTGATCCTGCTGCCAGGCGTAGATCTTTTAGATCCAGTATGGTTTAAGGTTTTATTGCGGTTCATATAATCGCTATGGCTCTGTGCGGCTGTTGCCAGTTTGTTGTTCCATTGAAGAGCTTTTACCGGCGCTATATACGTACCACCGCATTTACAGCCTCTGGCTCTTACTTTATTTATAGCGTTTAGTAAATCTTTCGGACTTGCTAATGCAGAGGCTCCTGTAACCCGCGTTGTTGTACAAGCGGTTATTGTAGTGGTTGCAAAAAGTATCAATGCCAGC
The DNA here is from genome assembly GCA_035326385.1 of Niabella sp. Classification (GTDB taxonomy): domain Bacteria; phylum Bacteroidota; class Bacteroidia; order Chitinophagales; family Chitinophagaceae; genus Niabella. The sequence continues at coordinate 714 of DAOLFI010000570.1, read as the reverse complement.
AGTGCTTTCATATACTTATATTTAACACCTGTTTTAAAAGAATATTATATAAGCGCTAATGTGCAAAATCCATCTCATAATTTCCTGCGATCCTTTCCATTGGCGGATTGTAATAGCCAAATTTAAGATGGGGGAATTCAGCTCTTATTTCCTGTAAAAGCTGCTTTACTCCCATACATTCGCCTGTATCAGCAACACCAATTTTTCCCAGGTACCAATCCGGATCAATATTAAAGTTGCGCCATTGTATCATTTTAAGATGGGTATCCCTGATCAGTTTACGTAAGGCTTCATATTCAGCAATACTATCTGTCATGCCTGGAAAAACGAAATAGTTAATAGAGGTCCAGCCCCCAAAACTATCTACTACTTTCAGGCTTTCAATAATATCTTCAAATTCGTAGTTGTTAGGGCGATAATAAGGCATGTAAATTTCCCGCCTTGCGCTATTGGTGCTTACGCGGATAGAATTAAGGCCAGCCTCGCACAGGCGTTTTACAGCATCGGGCTTAGAGCCATTGGTATTAATATTAATGCTGCCTTTATCTGTATGCTTTCTTATTTCTATGATGGCTTTTTCGATGGTTTCCCACATCAGCAGAGGTTCTCCTTCGCATCCCTGGCCAAAGCTGACCAATGGGAAAGGCGCTGTTTCTAAATGAGGAACAGTGAACTCCACTATTTCTTCTACCGAAGGTTTGAATTTTAAGCGGT
>DAOLFI010000569.1:0-3307 GCA_035326385.1 Niabella sp. | reverse complement strand
TTGGGTTTCAGGGCAGAACATACACATACGCGCGGAGATCAGGCTACTACAGGTCAGAATATTAACCGGGATTATGTGCAGTTATTTCCCAGTGCTTTTTTTAATCATAAGCTCAATGACAAAAATGAGCTTTCCCTGTCTTACAGCAGGCGTGTAGACCGTCCTACTTATTTTCAATTGAATCCCTTTAAAATACTGGTGGATAATTATACTTATGTTAGTGGTGACCCTTATTTACTGCCGGTGCTTTCAGCATCTTACCAGTTAGGTTATACTTATAACAGCAAATACAGTTTTACGCTTAGCCATATAAAAAGCCGCAATGCTATTACCGATGTTTTTGTTCAGGACGATGCCACAAGAGTTTCCACGCAAATACCCGCCAATATGCAAACTTACCAGCAGTATAACCTGACAGCTAATATCCCCGTAAGCGTTAAAAACGTATGGAGCTCCAATATCAATGCAGGTTTGTATTATAACCAATATGACAGCCCGTTACAGGGTGGGCAACTTAGCAATAATTTTCTTTCCTGGGATATAAATGTTTCCAATGCTTTAACACTGGGGAAAAACGGCTGGTCTGCGGAGCTGAATGGTTTTTATAACTCTAAAGTGGCCTGGGGACAGTTTATTATTAAAAACCTGGGGCAGGTTTCAGCAGGCGTTCAGAAAATCTCCTCCAATAAACGCTCCATATATAAGCTTTCGGCAGCTGATATTTTTGCCACCAACCATGTAGCAGTGATAGTTCAATATCAAAACCAGGACTGGCATACCAACCGCACCTGGGATTCGCGTTATATTGCTGTTTCTTATACTTACAAGTTCGGTAAAAATACGGTTGCCAAATCAAGGCAACGCAGCACTGGTGTTGAAGATGAAAAAAGAAGAGCGGGATAATTTAAACTGCTTTTCGGGACTTGCTGTCCCGGAGTTTTATTCTATCACTTTTAGCGACAACAAAATTACAGTACAAGTAATCCGATTGTTCCCAAGTAGCCTTTTATAAATGTAAGGCAAATTATTGCCAAAGGCAATAGCATCATTCTGCGAAACTTAAAGTTTCGCAGAACTGTTCTTCGGGACTGCAAGTCCCGAAGCTCTATTCTATCGCTTTTAGCGATAACAAATAGAATGATACGCTTGTTTTCTATCCATTTTACCTCCCCCCAAAAGGGGGATTTTTTAATACGTCCCCCGGCTGAAACCCTTTATAGCACTTCGTTTCATCGCAAATCACCCTTTTAGGGGGATATTAAAAATTTAACAAATTATTTCCTTTGTCTTATTGCATTTGTAAAGTAACCCAATGGAAGTATATACAATAATTGCAGCAAACAGGGATTTTCACAAAGGCAAAAATTGATCCTGAAAAAATTAAAATTCTTTTAAAGAAATGTATTTAACCGAACGAGAAAACGGTTAGATGATCATTTCTGATAGTTTCCCGAAAGTGTTCAAAAATCAATATTTAACCAAAAAATAAGTTCATGAGAAAGACTTTCTTATTTCTTTCGCTATTGCTGTTCACGTGCCTTGTTACAAGGGCGCAAAGCCGTACTATTACCGGAGTGGTTACAGATGAAAAGGGAATCCCTGTTGCTTCAGCAACCATACTTATTACCGGCACAAACTCAGGTGTATTTTCAGATGAAGAAGGCCGGTTTTCTATTACAATCCCCGAAGGTAAAAAGAGGCTGGAGATCTCAGCTGTTGGAAGAGTTACAAGACAAATAACCATTGGCAGCGAATCACACCTGGATATTATGCTCTCGCAGGAGCAGGAATCAATGGAGACCATTGTTGTAACGGCCTATGGCCGGCAAACACGCAGGTCTGTAACCGGCGCTGTCTCCTCCATCAATGCCCAGGATATTGAGAAACGCGCCTTAACAAGTGTTACCGGGGCACTGGAAGGTGCAGCTACCGGGGTTATGGTAAATAACTCTTACGGTCAGCCCGGCAGCATGCCTGCTATCCGCATCAGGGGCTTTTCTTCTGTAAACGGGAACAACAGGCCGTTGTATGTAGTAGATGGAGTAATTATGGCTACCGATGTGGTAGGAACAGAAGAGATTGGAAGCAGTATTGCAGATCTGAATCCAAATGATATTGAGAATATATCTGTATTAAAAGATGCCGCTGCGGCTGCGTTATTCGGGAATAAAGCTTCAAATGGCGTTGTCTTAATTACTACCAAAAGAGCCAGTTCAGGCAAGCCGGTTTTTAATGCCATCGTGAACCAGGGCATGTATACCCGTGGTTTAAAAGATTATAAAACCATGACACCGGATCAGTATATGGAAACTATGTGGCTGGGCTACAGGAACAACCTGCTGTCCACCAGCAATGTTTATAATACCGTTGAAAAAGCCAATGCAAAAGCCACACAATCTGTTATTACTGATAATATCCGTTATAACATCTACAATAAACCCAGCGATCAGCTTTTTGATAATAATGGTAAACTGGTCAGTGGCGCTTCTATACTTCCGGGGTATGCAGGCGACCTGGATTGGTATGCACCCATCCTGCAAAAGGGCCACCGGCAGGATTATAACGTAAACGGAGGCGCTCGCAACGAAAAAAGCAGCGTATACTTTTCAACAGGTTACTTAGATGAAAAGGGATTTTTTAAACGTTCCCGCTTTCAAAGGTTCACAGGCAGACTTAATGCAGATATAACACCCGTAAAATGGTTTAAGACCGGCGTAATGCTGAATGGTACCAGCCAAAACAACAATAACTATACTGATGACGATGGGGCTTTTAACAATCCCATCGAGAACGCCAGAACGATAGCACCGGTATTCCCTGTGCACCTGCACGATGCAACCACAGGAGACTATATCCTGGATGCCAATGGAAATAAACAATATGATGATGGTTCTTTATATAATCGCGGTCAATACCCCGCCCGTCATGCCATTTGGGAAAATGAGCTGAACAGCAGGAAAACCCATATCAGCACCATGCAGGGCCAGGCATTTGCTAATATCAGATTCCTGGAAGATTTTTCTTTTACCATAACAGGCGATCTTACCTCAAAAAATACAGAGCTGAGACGATATGAAAATCCTGTTGTAGGCGACGGTTCGGGTAATCTTGGCAGAGTAGGCAGGAATATGTACCGGTACAAGACCTATACCTTCCAGCAACAGCTGAACTGGAGCCGGTTTTTTGGAAAGCACAGCTTTGATGTGCTGGCCGGACATGAGAACTATAATTTCTTCTACAGCAACCTGTATGGCAATAAAGGCATTCAAACTTTCCCGGGCTTAGAGAATCTCGACAATTTTACCAG
>DAOLFI010000568.1:0-3307 GCA_035326385.1 Niabella sp. | reverse complement strand
ATTTTCATGTGCAAATGGCAAAAGAGCTTGGAGCTACCAGGGAAGAAATCAGGGATACTATTTTAATTACCCTGTCTGTGTGCGGATTAAAAGGAGTAGCAAGCTGCCTTCCAACTGCTTTAGATATTTATGATAAAACAAAATAGTTTTTGTAGGGCAAGTGATCTGTCCAATCAAATAAACATTGGTAAGGATACAGAAACCAAGCTGATCCAGGTGGGCATAGACTCTTATGAAAAATTAGTGGCAGCAGGAAGTGAAGGGGCTTTTATCCGGCTCCAGGCAATTGATCCTGGCGCTTGTTTGAGTTTACTGTATGGATTAGAAGGTGCAATAGAAGGAGTTAAATGGAACGAATTGCAGCCAGATAAAAAACAAGCCTTACAACAGTTTTATAAGACAACAAAAAAGTCCAGGGCAATGAAAGCCCCGGACAACTGTAAAAACGTAGCATACTAAAGATAAATTAATAGGTTCTTTTCATTCTACAAAATCCCTTCACTGATTTGGAAGTAACCGCATTCTTGCTATCCTATTGCTTAAAGTTTCCTTCTTAGTCTAAAAGTCCCACTTACCTTTTTGCTTTTCGGTGAACATGCTCCTACTTCATATACTGTTGCTTCAATACTTCCGGAGATAATGCCACCTATACTTCCATACTTATCAATAGTTAGTTTACCTTTTCCATAATACGGCTTACTGTCATTACATTTATAGTACACCCCCCTATACGGAACATCGGTCCCACTTGATATATTGACCGTCAAACCAAATTTATCCGGTTCTGCCTCATTTCCCATATCAAAATTATCAGTCCTGTCTGCATGTAAGTTTATAGAAATACCACCCGTTAGCCCTGTACCCATAAGAATTGTCATGGAGCCCATCAACGCCGCATCATTTGAAAGACCAACATGTGTAGTTCCATCCACTTCCCAGGTAAAATATTCATCCGGCACCAGTTCGATTTCTGTTTGAACAATAACCAGCCCCGATGTGCCTGGCCTATCGGGATGCGTTTTATTAACCATATTTTTGATCTGTGCGCCTACCGCAATTTTTGTGGGTTGTACAATGCTTGCCGGTGCGGTATAAGTTGCCGCGACACCTGTTTCATCGTTTTCCATCTCTAGATTCCTATCCCGTTTGACCTTACCGGGACCATTAACAAACCACGTATCCGTTTTGATTGGTTCCCTATCTCTACGGCACACTTTTCCATCCGGCCATTCTTCCAGATAATATAGAAGTAACTCCGTTTGTTCATTAGCAACAAGTTTGCTTCTTATCGCTATAATATGAAATAAACGATTAAGGTACCAGTCGCTAAAATGTTTGGTATTCACCCATACCTTGTGTGCAGCCTTGTCAATCTCCGTCATATGCGCACTATAAAAATACCCCTCTTTATCCTGATAGGCAAGATACAGGTAGTCTTCCGATGTCCCGGCCAGATCTTCCTCTGTATAGTCAAATGTTATTTTGACATCCTTATGAAAAGTCACATCTTCCGGTCCAAGACGATAAGCAGGCCCGGTAGCGGACTCCAATGTCTTACTGATGGGCTGTATAGTAAATTGTACATCTTTATCAACAGCGCCCGCAGGAATATCGACGGTTATCTTTCCATCGGGCATGGCTATCTGACCTCCCGCAGCACCGATCACCTTTACTACCGGGCTACCCTGCAAAACACCATGTGCTGCTTTAATAGGTACGAGTTCCCCTCTATTTTCCGGATCAGCATCTTTCTTGCAAGAGCCTAACAACAGCAACACCCCGCTGCATAGTGTAATATATTTTAATTTATTTTTCATAATATTTATCACTTTTATAATTTCAAACCGATCTCCAGCGCGTCCCAGTTACTTTTAAAAGAGGGCACCATTACCGGCGTATATTGATGGTTGGGCGTAAAGGTTACCGTAGATGTACCCACTGCATTATCCGGCTTAAGACCCAGATGCTCATATACATTGGCTTTTGTACCTATAGCCCTCATTTTTAGCTTACGCCCATCACTCATTTTGGCATTGATGGTATATTTACCTACCGGGATATTGTGAATACTAAACCCGGTTGAGTTGCCGATTTGCCGGGTAATTTTGAAAGACCTTGTTTCCCCGTAAAGCCCCGCTCCTATAGGAATCAGCTCAATTTCAATAACACCATTTTCAGGCAGGTATTCCGGATTTTGATAGGGGTCTCCGGCATAATTAATATTGAAACTAAAAGATAAAGCCCCACCGTAATAATTGCTTTCATTACCAGGTTGCTGCGCTACTTCATCAGGATTGGCAAGGCCATAAGACAGCAAGACAAAGTTTTTGACAACGCCGCTACCGGAGGGAAAAGACGTAGTGCCGCCCACAGGGTATAGCGCCATCACCGCAGAGGTTTCATTATACGTTACCGTAACGGCTGTGCCAAAGAAATAAGCAGCCCCTGTTGGAATGGTAAACTCGTAATAGCCGTTGTCGTTGGTAAGCCCGCTTCCGCTGGAGTAAAACCCTCCGGTGAGTGATGAGGACACACCAATATGCGCGCCTTTTAAAGGTTTGCCGCTTAAATCAGCCACGTAACCTCTCGCTACACCCGCTCTAACAGATAAAGAAGGAAAGACCGGCATTCGGGGTATAGCGTTTCCCATAACATTCACGTAGTAGCCATCTCCGGAAATAGCGAAATTGGCATGCCCGTTCACAACAGGTAAATCGGGCTGGACTTCCCAGGTTGTTTCTGCAGTAGCTTCGTCTGGTTCTTTTGAGCAGCCCGTTAGCGCACATACCATAAACAGCAGGTAAAATAGTTTCATTATAAATAATTTTTAAGGTCAGCTCCTAAGAAAATAAAAGCCAGGCAGGTATCATCCCGCCAGGCAGCGGTGTTCGGCAACGATCAGCTTATAACAAACAGCTTATAAATCAGAAGGTGTGAAAGATAATTTAAGCGTAATGTCCACATCCGGTAAAATATAAAGCTCTGCCCCGGGATCATTATAGCTGTTCATGCCCCATTTCAGGCGATCGAGCTTAAAGCTGCCTTCCGCAGACATCTTCCCTTTTCCTGTTTTAACCACTACCGGTATCTGGATGCTGTGAGTTTGGCCTATCATCTTAAAATCGCCGGTGATCATAGTATTGGCAGAAGATGATGCAGCACTGTAGGGTTCTACCTTTGTAATGTGGAAACTGGCATCCGGATGCACGGCCATGTTAAAAAAGTCAGGACTTTTCAGATGGGTGAGCAACGCTTCCCGTTCCGCTGCATTGGTAAGGTCAAAATTGATGATGCTGGCAATAGGAAT
>DAOLFI010000567.1:0-3317 GCA_035326385.1 Niabella sp. | reverse complement strand
AGCTTTTTGCGTATTTCTTCAGATGGGATAGAAGAAAAGAAAAGCTGTACCCTGTTGGCTTCTGCATTCTGTACGACCTTAACGCCGTTTATCTCAATTTCTGTGGTGGGCTTTGCTGTCATCTTTTCCAGTAATGCAATACGGTTTTTGATCCGGGAAATATTGGCATTGTTGTTTTGAAGTTTATACCCGGCATACCCGATATATCCCAATACATTGGGATTGTTTAATTTCTCCCATAATTCCTGGGTGGCATGTGGTATTTTTAAAAAGCCGTCCTGATCTTTCTTGCGGATACATTTATTAGCCGCTTTCATAAATTCCTGGCTGGCCTGTAATGCCGCTAACTTTTGCTTTAGCTTATCCAATGCCTCCGAATCGTCTGAAAAGATGGCGTTGTTGTCTGCAATGGTTTCGGCTTTTTGTTCATAGTGTTGGGCTTTGTCCATTGCTTCAAATGCTTTGCCGTAGGTGTTGTGTATTTTATTACGATAATTGCGGTCTCTTTTTTCGGAATGGTGGCCTACCAGTATAGGCTGGCCGAAAGGAATAAAGGAAGCCATTTCCTTTGCCTGATTATATAGGGTATCACCTTTTTGCTGGTTTTTTTCCGCCTGCTCTTTGGCGTAGTTGATCCTGTTTTGTTTGCGCTCATCAAAATTGTGTTTCATAAATAGAACTTTTAAAGTGAAGGAAATAACCGGGCGCGAGTAATTGCACCCGGCTTGTTGTTACTCTTGTTCAATCGTATTGCGGGATCGGGTGTTAATGGTCTCACTGCCATACTTGGCGCGTATCTTTTCCAATGGTGCGCCGTTACCCCTTGTTTTAAAGGCTTCGTTTCGATAATACCACGCTACTTTTTTGCAGGCGAAATAAAACCCGGCTTCTTTCAGCGTGTCTTTGATGGGCTTGGTGTCTCCTGTTACCCAAATCCAGTTACCTACAATTTCAATTACGATGCCGGGCAGGTTAATGATCTTTTCTATTACCTGCCGGTATTCTTCCGACAGCTTTATTTCTGCGTCTGCTTCATCATCTGACAAACCGGCTCCCTTTGCCAGCTTTGCGCAGACAAACGCATATTCGGAATTAATGGCCTGCATCGCGGCGGTATCGCCTCCCCGGTCGGGGTGGTTTTCCAAAGCCAGCTTTTTATATAGCTTCTTTACTTCGTCTATCGTGCTGCATTCATTAAAGTATTTCATTTGGTATCTTTTTATTTTGTTTAGTCAAATGGAACCTCGCAAAAGCTCGGTTTCATAAAAACCGCTCCTTTATTTATGCTCCCGGAGCGGTAAGGAGTTTTTAATTAAAAGGGTAAATCCTCTTTTTCGGATTGGGTTTCCGGTGCCGGTTCATCAGTGCTTGGGGCGGCTGTCTTTGCTTTGCCGTGTAACTGGATGTGCTGCACATGCAGGGTTAAGCGCGCTTTAGCGGTACCGTCTGCGCCCTGCCATGCGTTCACACCTATGCGCCCGGCGGCTTCTACCAGCATACCTTTTTTCAAATGGGAGGCAATACCGGTTCCCATCCAGTAAGCGCAGTTGTAATAATTGGTTAGCTGCTTTACTTCGTCTGATCCTTTTACTTTTAAGCGATCATTTTGGGCGATAGTAAAATTGACTACTGTGCGGCCATCTTCTAATGTTGCGATTATTGCATCTGCTGTTAAGCGTCCGATAATTGTTTGCATGATTGATAAATTTTAAAAAGTGATAAAATGAATGATTGATTAAAAAAGGGTGAGGCTTCGCGTGTCTATGCTGCCTGTATAGCGTTCGGGGCTGTGTTTTCTAACGAGGTGATAAACGGTTATATCTTCGTTTAAATAGATCGCCCAGGCGCTTACTAATGATTTGGAGCGGTTACACTTGCGGCGGCGCTGTATCTGCCATGAAAGCCGCATTAACTTTGATTTGTGTTGTTGTTGCATACGAGTTGTTTTTATTTGTTTTCTGATACTCGGCCTATGGCCTCGTCCTTAACCTCGTAGCTACTTGTTCTTATAACTGAACTTGGGAAAAGCAAGGTTTTTGGAAAATTTTTACTACCCCCGCTAACCACCCGCCGAAGGCACCATAGAGGGGTGGAGAAAAATTTTACAAAACCGGTGGCCAGTCTCGCCTCAAAAAAGGCGGGACGCAGACCTTGCTTTTACTAAGGGCAGTTAGGGAAATTCGCGACAGAAGGTCGCAGGCGAGCCGTAGGCTGGGCTATTAGCGGGCGGGCTGGTATATATGTATAGTGAAAGAAAAAAGAGAATTTAAAAAGGATAAGAAGATAGCAGCACTGAAGTACAAGAGTGCGACGCAACGAAGTTTCATAGCAGCACAACAGCCGGTTACATAATTATTCAGCTCAGTAAATAATTCTAAAAAAGTTAGTAATTTTAAACATCTATAAAGTGCCTGTCTAAAATAGACAAAACAGTGGTTGGTACTGATAGAAGTGTTATTTTTGAAAGCCTATAACAGATGTTAATATGACAGATACAGAACAACCTAAAAAAGTGCATCATGGCCGAAATATTAAACGGTTCAGGGAACTGTTCGGATTGAAACAGGAGGCATTGGCTCTTGAATTGGGACCGGATTGGTCTCAAAAGAAGGTATCACGCCTGGAGGAACATGAAGAAGTAGAAGATGAAATTCTTAAACAGATTGCTGGAATATTGAAAATTCCAAAAGAAGCCATAGAGAACTTTACAGAAGAAGCTGCTATCAATTACTTTAATACGTTTAATGATAACAGTGGTTCCGGTTCGTGCAGCAGTTATAGTACTTTTAACTTTAATGCCCCGGAAGATTATAAACAACTGATTGAGGAAAACAAAAAACTCTATGAGAGTTTATTGACTGCCGAAAGAGAAAAAGTAGCATTGCTTGAAAAGTTACTGAACGAAAAAAATAAAAACTAAGGAACAATAAATATTAAAAAAGGGCTCCCATCGGGAGCCTTTTTTATTGATTGCCGTAATTTTTTATAACTACTTCAAAAGTTTATGTGCTTCAAAACCATCCATTTGTATTCTTAATCCTTTCATCATCTATTTTACTAAATATTTTAGTATTACATTTGTCATAGTGGATGCAGTAAAAAATGATATGATCGCACAACTGCGGCAGGAAATCTGCCGGATGCAGGGCCAGAAGCCTGCTACCGATCAGTTGGCAGGCAAAGTGGCTTTGGGGCCAGTGCTGGATGCTTTTCCACAAAAAGTATTTCCCACAGGTGCCATACATGAATGGATTACCACTACACACGCCACCACAGCGGCTACCACCGGCTTTATTGCCGGTATTTTAAGTGGACTG
>DAOLFI010000566.1:0-3318 GCA_035326385.1 Niabella sp. | reverse complement strand
AAAGCTAAAAGGCGGGAGATATTTAATATCTAACCCTAATAGTTACGCCGAGTCCACCCCGCCACACATTGCTGGACTGTGAAACTCGGCTGCGAAGGAAGACTCGGCTGCGAAATAAAAATATTTTTGGGTTATTTCTTCGGCAGAGAAACTGCAAACTCTGTAAAATAACAAAGCCGCTACCATTGCAGCAGCTTTGTTTTCATTAACTCTATTCAGGAATATCTTTTAATATTTCTGGCTTTACTTCTTTATTCAAATAAGAATTTCCTAAAATTGAGAACCATTTAGAATATAATTCCGATTGTGATAACTTAATATTCTCACCATCGTAATCAAATTCTCCTTTTGATATTTTTTCAATAAAATTATTTGATTTTTTTATATACAAGTGAAAGGAAAAGTTACTGTCTTTAGGTACATTTTCTACCTGATTGATTAACGTATCACTTCTATTGACATATAATATATCTCTATACTCTTCATGATGAAAAGCATAAACCCTATGCCTGCCCGATTTCCCCCCATGAAAATTACTTGTAGAGTAAATATATACAGGGTTGCCTTTAATAGTAAAACTGTCTTCAAACAATAATATTACCGTTCGTTCAGACTTGTAATATTTGATATACATCGGCAGCTCTTTATCATACCTTACTTCCACAGACCCTTTTTTAGCAACCTCTTTTAAGGTATCACTACCTGCCAGCTTAAAAATATCAAAGTGTCTGTAATAAACCGTATGTAGCTTCTCTTTCTCTTTAGAAACTTGGCTATTACACCCTATAATGATAAATAGTATCGCAATAAGTAATGTGGTTTGCATATTGTTCGTTTTATGTATCAAGGGTCTATGGTAATTTCTCCTGCATTACTACTTTTAACTCCAAATTTCACCCCTTTGGTATCTGTAACTTTTCCATCAGGCGATACTTTTATATACTTGCCCTGATTATTGGAGTTGCCGTCCAGTTTACTCATTATTTGATTTAACAAGCCCCAGTAGAACCTTCCATTATCCAGATTGGCAGAATAGCTATACGACTTGTGCCCATAAATAGTAGTATTCATATCCCCACTCATTTTCTTAACTACCTCTGTACATTTATTTGCATTACAAGCACCCAACAGCGTTTGACTTTGTGTTGTCTGAAATTTGCCTAATAGTTGAAAATATTGTGAAGTTTTATCATTGTAATTTGTAGGCGAGCCACTTGCACTGACTTGTAGTTCAGTTTCGCCAAAATTAAGTTTATGCGGTTTGCCATCTGTACGCTTTTCAAAATGCTGCGTGCCATGAAAATCAATAATAGTATTTTTGAATGTTATGCCATTTTCCATTGCATAAGTAGCCCCCTTAAAAGCCATATCCTCTAAGTTCTCTACGCCAATCGCTGCAAAATTTTCGCTTTTCTTATCTAATGCCCTGAAGAATTTTGTATCCTGATGATATGCAGACATAATAGCATTTCCTCCTTCATGTTCTATATCTTCCAGTACTAATGAAGAACTTGGCATAAAAGCAATGTTTTTTGTAGCCTCGCAATTGACGTTGTATATTTCAATCCTTGTCGTACTATTTAATAAATCAATTGTTTCTTTATAGATTTGGTCAGCAGCCAACGGTTTTAGCTTGGTATCATATCTGAATTTAGACGGCTTCTTATCTCCAGTATAATAAGTAGCAACCCATTCTTCCAGCCCGTCTAAATCAATCGCCCAAATGGGTTTATTCCCTGCAAACTGATATGGTGTATAAAATGAATAGGATTGAAATAACGGGTCTGTTGATAAAAAGCGTCCTGCTTCTCAGCCGGGTCTCACTCCAGATATGTGCATGGCCGTGGACTCGGCGTCAGCCTGATACCCTTTTGTCAAGGTACAGCCTTTCCTGATTTCCGCTATGCAAAATTTCCAGCTTCGCATACTTTATATTCTTCCCAAACCCCATTTGACCACTCATCACCTTATGCCACTCACTCACACAAAGAAAAACACTGCGCCCCAAACTTCAAACCTTAAACCTCAAACCCCTCCCCGCTCTCTCAAACCATACCCGGCAGGCACACAACTCCCACTGCCACAGGGAATAAAGTTTGACACCTGTATACTAAAAGCAGGCCCGCTTCGTTGATACAGGGTAATAGTGGCTGAAAGCGGCAGGGCTTTGTTTTATGCAAAATAATTGCAAGTTTTACAGCCGGAACAATATCCATCCAGAAACTAACTCGTCTTCATGAAACGTCTTATCCTCCTGTGCCTGCTGATCTTTGTGTGGCAAGCCCACTCTTCGGCACAGCTCCGGGTAGCTATTACCGGTGGTGGTCACCAGTCATCCATACTCGAAAAAAACAACCTGCCCGGTTGGGATCAAATCAAAGGATTTTACAAAGGCCGTGGTGGTGCACATTTTGGCTTCCTCGCCGATCTGCCCCTGTCCGCCAGGTCCGGTTTCTTTTTTCAGCCGGCAGTCCTGTATTACCCCAAAGGCCGCAAATACAACCAGGTTTTTGACACCACCGTATACGAAACACTGAACCTGCGTGCTGAGGAATTTGTCAACTACATCGACCTTCCGCTTAACCTGGTGTATAAATTAAAGCTGGGCAAAACAGTACGCTTTATCGTGGGCGCAGGCCCCTATCTTTCTTTTTTCTATAATGGAAAAATGAAAACAGAAACCGTTGCCAAAGATGGCGGTTATACTGTGCAGGAAAATAATGACCCCGGCGTGGGCAACGGGCCGGGCAAGTACAAAACACTGGACTATGGAGTAAACGGGCTCGCCGGTTTTGAATTTGGCCGGGTATTCCTTACTGCCAATTACAGCCGCGGCCTGTCTGATTTTTACCAGCCCGTTGATTATACAGCCAGCGAATACAAACATGAAGTAAAAGGCATTTCATTGGGCATTTACCTTGGCAAGCCCGTAATGCCCGCCCCTGAAGACAGTGATGGCGACGGCGTACCGGATAAAGAAGATAAATGCCCGGCGCTGGCAGGCCTGCCTCAGTTTGAGGGATGCCCGGATACAGACGGGGATGGCATACCCGACGGCGAAGATAGTTGCCCCGGTGAGGCCGGCCCGCTTGCCAACAAAGGCTGCCCCTGGCCGGATACCGATGGCGACGGTGTGCTGGACAAAGATGATAAATGCCCGGACATAAAAGGTATGGCCCGCTACAACGGCTGCCCCATACCTGATACGGATGGTGATGGCATCAACGATGAAGAAGACAAATGCCCAACCGTAAAAGGTGTGGCCCGCTACAACGGCTGCCCCGTACCTGATACGGATGGCGATGGTATCAACGATGA
>DAOLFI010000565.1:0-3327 GCA_035326385.1 Niabella sp. | reverse complement strand
ACCTTATCAGATGCTTTTACTGATTCAGGGTTTACGCCAAAACCGTGGTTTTGGGTAGTAATCTCAGATTTCCCGGTAATAAGGTTTTTTACCGGGTGATTCAAACCCCTGTGTCCATGATGCATTTTGAAGGTTTCTATGCCATTGGCTAATGCCAGCAGCTGGTGGCCCAGGCAAATACCAAAAACAGGTTTGTCTTCTTTTAAAATATCTTTAACGGTATTGACAGCATAATCCATAGCTGCAGGATCGCCCGGGCCATTGGATATAAAATAGCCATCGGGGTTAAAGCTTTTTACTTCTTCAAGCGGAGTTTTTGCGGGAAATACTTTTACATGTGCACCCCGATCTGCTATACATTTTAAAATATGCTGCTTGGTGCCGTAATCCATTACTGCTATTTTTATAGCAGCACTGGTATCACCCAGCTCATAAGCCTCTTTGGTAGAAACTTTTGAAGCCAGCTCCTGGCCGCTCATATCGGGTGTTGCTGCCAGCCGTTGTTTCAGCTCTTCAATATCAAAGGATTCAGAAGATATAATACAGTTCATGGCGCCTTTGGTACGGATATGAGCTACCAGAGCACGGGTATCTACACCATGAATGGAAACAATATGATTCTTTTTCAGGTAAGCGTCCAGTGAGCCTTCGGCCCTTTTGCGGGAATAATTCTCGTTCAGGTTTTTAGCAATTACTCCCAATACCTTAACGCTGTCGCTTTCCACATCTTCAGGGATCACGCCGTAATTGCCCACATGCACAGCGTTCATAATTACGATCTGTCCATAATAGCTGGGATCGGTAAACACCTCCTGGTAGCCGGTCATACCGGTATTAAAGCAAATTTCTCCGGTAGTGGTGCCAATAGCTCCAAAGGCAAAACCTTCGGCAATGGTGCCATCTTGTAATAATAAAATAGCGCGGGACTGTGTTTGAGTATCAGGCATTTATTTTTCTTTTTTATGTTATCAGCTTAAGTCCCGATAGCTATCGGGGTGCTGATGAGTAAGTATTCAACAAAAAAATCGTGCAAAAATAGGGTGAAAAATCTGGATTTAATGAGGGGAATTCCAAAATTTATAAACATAACGGATAGTAACTCATAAAGCGCCTGAAATTTCGTAAATTGCAGTATAATTTATTTGAATGAATAAACAGGAAGAGCTCTTACACAACGTATTACAATAAACCCCGGTATTATGTCTGGCAAACCCATAATACGTGGGATACGCTTTCCTGTGAGTAATATATTAGAGCTCCTGGCTACCGGTTTATCAAATGAGCAAATTTTGGAGCAACATCCCATCCTGGAGCCTGATGATATAAATGCTGCATTACTTTATGCGTCGTTAAAAATGAAGAATACTGTTGTCTTTCATGCAGCCTGAATGGGAAATATGGCTGGATTCAAATATTTCACCCATTATAGCTAAATGGATGCAAGATGACACAGGACTGTTGGTTAAATCCTCTTACAGTCTTAATTTGCACAGTAAAACAGATGCAGAGATTTATAATCTGGCAAAGATTGCTGGTAATATAATAATTATTCCAAAGATGCCGATTTTCCCGAGTTGATTACACGTTTAGGTGCTCCTCCCAAACTCATAAATATCAAAATCGGGAATTGTAATAATTCAGCAATTATGGCAACTCCTCAGGCCCCATATAAATAAGTTTATATCTACTTTTTCTTCAAAAGAAATTGATATTATAGATTTTGAATAAATTTTATGAGCTCAATAACAAATACCCTATTGCTTTACTGTATAAGATGTTTTCACCTTCAGTCAGCTTAAATATCAGCTAACTTTTCCCATTGCATCCCTTTTCATTTCTGTTGCCAGCCCTGCACCCAGGTATCTTTCTATAATGCCATGTACCAGGTAAATTACAGGTGTCATTGCTATGGCTACTATAAACTTATAAATATAATTACCCACGCAAATAGCCATTACCAGGTTCAGACTCCAGGGCTCACCCTGGTTGGCAGATACGCGCGGGCCTATATAAAATGCAATGAATAAAACCACGAAGCTGTCTATTAACTGAGAAACCAGCGTGCTGCCGGTAGCCCTTAACCATATAGCTTTTTCGCCTGTGGCTTTTTTAATGCTGTGAAATACCAGCACATCCAAAACCTGCCCTGCTAAAAAAGCTGTCAGCGAGCCAATAATAATCCAGGAGCCCTGCCCTAAAATAATGCGGTAAGCGTCATTTGCATCACTTATATGCTGATGTCTGTAATTGGTAGTCCAGAAGTCGGCAGGAGCAAGGCCAATAGCTCCCTGGAACATAATAAAGGTATAAGCAATCAGCACAGCGGCAAGCAGGGATAAAAAGCGTACCCCTTTCATCCCATAATACTCGTTGATGATATCTGTCATTATAAAAACAACAGGCCAGAGCAAAACGCCAGCTGTAAGATTGAAAGAAAAACTATTGCCAAAAAGGTTAATGTCAAACGGAGCAATATCAAGTGTTTTTTCCAGGGAAAAGATTTTAACTCCAATTACTTCTGCAATAATGGCATTGGCTATAAAAAAACCTCCCAATAAAATATACAGCCGGGTAGGCTTATCTTTAATGATAGTACGGATCATTGATGTAAAAAGTAAAAAGTAGAAAAATAAAAAGCAGTAAAATATTTGAAAGCATTAACCAGCGTGGCACATATTGCACAGGCTTTTTACCGGTGATGGTAAGTATTAAATAAAAGAAACCTGTTAAGGGCAGCAGTATCATAGCTAACCCATAGCCAGCCATAATGATAGTGGATGAAATGGTCTCTTCTTTATTTCCTGAAGTAAAAAGCAGGGAAAATGCCAGCAGCATGAAAATGCCACCTATAAATGCAACCCTCGATAAAAATGTTAACCAACGCATAAGCGAATTTATCAGGCAAATTTATTATTTACTTTTATCCTGGATGCACCCTGTTGAAATTTTTCAGCCTTTTATAAAATAAATATAATCCTGAAATTTCAGCAGGGTTTCGTACAAAATAGTATTATTTTGCCCGGGATTGTGCCTGTGCAGGATCAATAAACAATAAAGTTTCTGATAATGAATAATAGCTGGTTGAAAAAAGCGCTGCCTCATGTGGCCGCTATTCTTGTTTTTTTAGTAGTAACTGTACTTTTTTGTAAACCGGTGCTGGATGGAAAAGTGTTGAACCAGCAGGATACCGGTATTGTTGGCTGGCGCGGATCAGCACAAAATGCTTTTGAAGTAAAAGAAAAAACCGGCAGGATGCCCCTGTGGAGTACCAGTGTATTCAGTGGCATGCCTAATTACCAGATTGCTACGGAGGGTAAGTATGCTTTT
>DAOLFI010000564.1:0-3330 GCA_035326385.1 Niabella sp. | reverse complement strand
AAAGAAGATATTGCCACCTGGACGGCAGATGATTTTCATAAAAAGATCAGCGAGTTGTACCTGCTTTCCATCAAAGACGCCCACCTGTTACAGCAAGTGAAGCTGGCCGACTACGATGCGCTGATTGAAAAAGGAAATGCCCGTTACCTGCGACCTACCCTGTATGACATCTTAGCCCATCATGCGCTGAATTACTTTAAAAACGATGAGCGGGATATCACTAAAGCCGCATCCAGCTTTGAGATCAACGATACAAAAGCGCTTAGCCCTGCAGAGGCATTTGTTAACGCTTCGTTTAAAACAAAAGATTCTCTGTCGCTGCAACACAAGGCTCTGCTTATTTACCAGGACCTGATCCGTTTTCATTTGAACGATGCCCGGCCGGACGCATTAATAGATGTTGACCTGGCCCGCCTCCAATATGTCAATTCCAAAATAGTATTTAATAACACGGTAACAGAACCCCTGGTAATTATAGATGGAAATATTACCACCGGTTTAAATGTAATACAGCCGGAAGAAATACAGGAAATCAGCATTTTGAAAGATGCTTCTGCTACTGCTATTTACGGGTCGCGCGGAGTAAATGGCGTAGTGGTCATTACATCAAAAAGTAAAAATTTTAAACCCTCCGCTGCTGCCAAAACTATTACAGGAATGGAGGGAAAAGACCTGCTCTACTATATCGCTCTGCAGCATATTGTTTCCAAATACGGTAACATACCCGCTACTGCCCAGGCCCAATACCTTATGGCCTTACAGCATCAGCAAAAAGGAAACGAATATAACGCTCATGCAGATACTGCTAACCGTTACGAGCTGTTAAAAGCAAAAGAAATAACTGATAAAATTCTTGAGCAGAAAGAAAAAAGCGAGGGATGGGCTAATGCCTATAATCTGAACCAGCAGTTACTGCAGCCGTATTTCTCTTTTACAACAGAAAAGGTAAACCTGCCAGAGCAACCCTTCAGGATGTTAGTAAATTTTAAAAATATCAGCAGGATTTACCTGCGTGCCATACCTGCAACAGAAACACTTAAGAAAGCGATGCAAAACGACCAGGGGAATCATAAGAACTGGATAGCCCTGGCAGCTGCAAAAGCCGTAAATAGCTGGCAGCAAGAGCTTCCGGCAAATACAGATCTTCAATCTCATACAACTGAAATTAAAATAAGCCCTTTGCCCGCCGGGGAATACTTTTTATTTGTATCAGCTAACGAAGACTTTGGGATTACCAATAATATACTGGCGGCACAGCTTACTTACCTATCCAATATCAGCTTTGTACAAAATAATGAAGACTTCTTTGTTTTGCATCGTAATACAGGACATCCGCTGGCTAACGCTACAGTACAGGTTTATAAAAAGATCTATGATTATAAAACTTCAGCTTATACAAAGCAAAAATTGGATAGTTACACCAGTGATAAAAATGGCTATTTCAAATTAAACTCCACTTCTGTAACAGCGCAACAGCGGGGCAATAATGCTTTATTACTTGATATCAGGTATAAGAACGATCAGCTTTTTGTTGACGGTGAAACCTACTACTATCATAATAACCTGAACATTGACAACAACACAAAATTCCGGACCGCAGTTTTTATGTTTACTGACAGGAGCATATACCGGCCCGGTCAAACGCTCCACTTTAAAGGTATTGCAGTAAGCAAAAGAAATGATGGAAGAAAAGCCACCGTTTACGACAACTATAAAACCACATTAGCATTATACGATGCCAATCATCAAAAAGTCAGCGATGTTCAGGTAGTGAGCAATGAATATGGATCCTTCAGCGGAAAGTTCGTGCTGCCGCAATCGGGCTTGAATGGCATATATACTTTGCGTACAGCCGATAATACCGGTTATGCCTCTATCAGGGTAGAAGAATACAAGCGCCCAAAATTTTATGTGGATTTTGAGCCGGTAAAAGGCGCTTATAAAGTAAATGAAGAAGTAAAAGTCACCGGGTTTGCAAAAGCTTATGCCGGCAATAATATTGATGGTGCTACTATAAAATACCGTGTAGTGCGTGAGGCCCGTTTTCCTTATCCCTGGCTGTTTTGGAGGGGCTATTATCCGCGCAGCGAAGCCATGGAAATAACTCATGGTGAAGCAGCAACCAGGGCCGATGGAACCTTTGAGATAACCTTTAAAGCCATCCCTGATGCATCGCTCAGTATAAAATCGGACCCGGTTTTTGATTACAGGATCTATGCAGATGTAACCGACATTAACGGCGAAACCAGGAGTGCCAGCCAGTTGGTATCTGCCGGCTATAAATCCCTGCTTTTAAAAGTAAAGATTGCAGACAGGTTAGCTACAGACAGCCTTTACAAAATATATGCCCGCACCGAGAACATGTCTGGTGCGTTTGAAAAAGCAAAAATTAGTGTTACCATTGCCCAATTAAAACCCGAAGAGCGTTTACTGCGCCCACGTTACTGGGAAAAGCCCGATCAGTTTATTTTAAGCAAGGAAGAATACATTCAGCACTTTCCTTACGATATTTATAAGGATGAAGATGATCCTAAAACCTGGGAGAAAGGAGCCGTTGTGTTAAAACAGGAGGGCGATACGGATTCAACCGGAAAATTTACATTACAGCCAACCAACTTTACCCCCGGATATTATGCAGTGGAGATCGAAACCAGGGATAAAGATAACCAGGTTGTTAAAGATGTTCAATATATTGAATTGTTCAATCCCGGGAAACCGGGTCCAGCTTATCCCCAATATATCTACAGTGTTCCGCCTCAGCCCATAGAGCCGGGTGAAAAAACAAAAGCAGAGATTAGTAGCTCTGCGGAAAATGTATTTTTAATTCAACGAACAGATAAAGAAGGTAAAGCATATGCTTATCACCAGTTAAATCAAAATAAACCGGTTAGCATTACATTTACAGCAACAGAGGCGGACCGGGGCGGATATAATAACAGCTTTGTATTTATAAAACACAATCGCGTTTTCCAGCAAAACCAAATCATCTCCGTACCCTGGACCAATAAGCAACTGAATGTAGCATACAGCAGCTTCCGGGATAAGACCTTACCCGGAGCAGAAGAAAAATGGACGGTAAAAATATCGGGCTATAAAAAAGAAAAAGTCACTGCCGAAATGCTAGCTAGTATGTACGATGCATCTTTAGACCAGTTTCAGCCCCACCAATGGAGTAGCCCTTATATATGGAGTAACATTTATAGTGGTATAGTATGGAACGCACATAATAATTTTACAGGCGTACCTTCTGTACTGCTTAATAATATTAAAACAGACTATCAAAGCTTTGAGAAAATATATGATCAACTACTTTACCAAAACAACACGTGG
>DAOLFI010000563.1:0-3332 GCA_035326385.1 Niabella sp. | reverse complement strand
TATACATATCAGTGGCCACTTTTACTGCTGCCACACCGTTTCTTTTTCCCACACGGCACTGAAGCATAAACAGTTTTCCCTGCTCTATGGTGAACTCAATATCCTGCATATCCCTGTAATGCTTTTCAAGCCTTTTCTGGATATCGTTCAATTCCCTGTATTGTTCCGGCATGAACTTTTCCAGGGTCAGGAGGTGCTGGCTCTGATCATTTTTAGAGTTGTTATTGATAGGTGCAGGAGTGCGGATACCGGCTACCACATCTTCGCCCTGTGCATTTACCAGATATTCTCCATAAAAATAATTATCGCCGTTACCAGGGTTACGTGTAAATGCAACACCGGTGCAGCTGTCTTCACCCATATTACCAAATACCATAGCCTGCACATTTACCGCAGTTCCCCACTCATCAGGAATTTTTTCAATCCTCCTGTACTCAACAGCACGTTTCCCGTTCCATGATGCAAATACAGCTCCTACACCACCCATAAGCTGATCTATGGGCTTTTCAGGAAAATCTACATTCAGATATTTTTTAGTCAGCTCTTTAAATTCTTTCACCAGCTTTTTCAGGTCTTCTGCTGTGAGATCCGTATCAAGCTCATATCCCTTTTTCTTTTTAAGCTGCCCCATTCTTTCATCCATGATTTTGCGGATACCCACACCTTTAACAGGTTCAAGGCCTCCTGCTTTTTCAATCACCACATCAGCATACATCATTACCAGGCGCCTGTAAGCGTCATAGGCAAACCTTTCATCACCCGACTTTTCAATCAATCCTTTTACAGTTTCGTCATTGAGGCCAATATTTAACACCGTATCCATCATTCCGGGCATTGACTTTCTTGCTCCCGAACGAACAGACAATAAAAGAGGATCTTGAGGATCGCCGAATTTTTTACCCATTAATTTCTCAACCCGGGCAAGGGCTTCCCTGATCTCTTTTTCCAAAGTTTTAGGATACGTCTTTTTATTAGCGTAGAAATAGGTACAAACTTCTGTTGTAATGGTGAACCCCGGCGGAACAGGGAGTTTCAGATTTTTGTGTCCGGCCATTTCTGCAAGGTTGGCGCCTTTGCCTCCCAGGAGGTTCTTCATGCTTTCATTTCCATCAGCCTTTCCACCTCCAAATGAGTACACATATTTTAACTCACTTTTAGCGGATGGTTTCGGTCTACTTTTAACTGCTACCAAGGTATCCATATTCTTTAATTTTATAATTGAAAATATTGGAACTAAAGGTAGACAGTTCTTTTACATGAAACAGGCAAATGCCACATGATATTGATACGGTTTGCACATGATTTATGTCATGTACACAAACGGGCTGTTCATTTTTATAATCCTTTCACCCTCTTCAGGCGTTTACAGATCAGGCCTATGCTCTGCAAAACATTTTGTTTCGCAGGACTATGTTGTAGCCAAAGGCTACAACATAGAGCTTGGGTGCTACAAGTCCCCAGAAGCAATGTTAACGGGGTTGTATGATGTATTATCGATAGCGGTTAAAACCTGGGGGCTGTGCCTTTTTTATAATCATTGCGCACCCGTTCAGAGGCTCTGTAATTCAACCCTGAATATTTGATGCTATTAGTACTCCAACAGTATTTTAGAAAGGATAGGTTATGCAGTAAAGGATCGTATATAAAAAATAAGGCCGCTGAAATCAGCGGCCTAAAAAATATTTGCTTATTGTTTGTTTACCATTTGTCCACTTCTTCGTGGCTGATACCCGGAGTATCAGATTCAGAAGTTTTAGGTGCTGTATTTTCAACAACTTTTTCATCATTGTCAGCTTGTTCAACCGGTGGCACTTCCTCTACAATAGTAGGTGCCGGTGCAACATAACCACCGGTAGCTGGTATGGGAGCGCCTTCTTCATCATACTCGTGATTGAATGCATCAAAATCAAAGTCAGGCATTAAATCTGTCTTCACATAATCAACAGCTTCATTTAATGCTTTCAGAAATTTATTAAAATCTTCTTTGTAAAGGAAAACCTTATGCCTGTCATAACCATTGTCATCAAATCGCTTACGGCTTTCGGTAATGGTTAAATAATAATCGTTCCCTTTGGTAGACCTTACATCAAAAAAGTAAGTTCTTCTTTTTCCGGCACGAAGCCTTTTGCTATAAATGGCTTCCATTTTTTTGTCGTTGTTTCCGTTCTCCACGTTCTTAATATTTACTTTATAAAAAGTTTATTAGATAACAAATATAAATATGTTTTTTAAAAAATAACAAAATAGTTACCAAATGGTGATAAATTAATTTGTATCGCTTCTTTTTGATTGTAATTAAACAAAAAGCAGCCAGAATCATTATATTACTTTATAAAAAATATACATTTTCCAGGTTTGTTTTAGCAAATCAGTAAGAATATTAAGCGTATCTTTGCATGATTTTTTAAGAATACTATTCTCTTTACAATAATGCTTTACATTTTAGCTATTAACTGGTCTGGTGTTGGAGTACAGGTAGCACAGCTTATCCTGGCACTTTCTATCCTGGTTTTATTACACGAGTTTGGGCACTATATTACTGCCAGGTGGTTTGGATGCCGGGTGGAAAAATTTTACCTGTTCTTTGATCCGTGGTTTTCTTTATTTAAAAAGAAAGTGGGCGATACAGAGTATGGCGTTGGCTGGCTGCCACTTGGCGGCTATGTGAAAATCAGTGGCATGATTGATGAAAGCATGGATAAAGACCAAATGAAGCAGCCGCCGAAAGCATACGAGTTCAGAAGCAAGCCTGCATGGCAGCGCCTGATTATTATGCTTGCGGGTATTATTATGAATGTGCTGACTGCATTTATTATTTATGCCATGATCTTATTTGTATGGGGCGAACAGAAAACTCCTTTGTCTTCTTTAAAAAACGGGGTTGCTGTTAATGACAGCCTCATGTACCAGATCGGATTCAGGGACGGGGACAAAATCATTTCTATAAATGACCAGCCTGTAACCTACCTTGAAGACCTGGGACTGAAAGTTCTCATCGGAAGTGAAAAGATAATAGTGAACAGAGAGGGAGCAAATACAACTATACATCCGCCGGTGAACCTGATAGGAAAGCTGGTGGAGAGCAGAAAAAAGAGGGGTAGTTTTTTCAGCCCAAGGCTGCCCTCTTATGTTGGGGACTATGATAAAAAACAAAGCTTGGATACACTGGGCGGGTACAAAGCAGGCCTGCGTAAAATGGATCTGATTACAGCCATAGACTCTACACCTGTTCAATATTATGACCAGATACCTGCACTGCTGAAAAACAAGAAGAACGGAACAGTGCTGGTTTCTGTAAGCAGGGGTGGTCAACCGCTGCAACTGACGGCCAA
>DAOLFI010000562.1:0-3335 GCA_035326385.1 Niabella sp. | reverse complement strand
CCTACCCCGGTTTAAAAGGACTGAATGTTACCATCCCCTATAAAGAGCAGGTACTGCCTTTTCTGCATGCTGTAAGCGATGATGCAAAGGAAATCGCTGCCGTTAACTGTATTAAAATAAACAAAAGCGGACTGCTTAAAGGATTTAATACAGATGCCCCTGCATTTAAAAGCTCTTTATTGCCCCTGCTCCAGTCTCATCATAAAAAGGCATTGGTTTTGGGCACAGGTGGCGCGGCAAAGGCTGTATTGCATGTATTGAAAAGCCTGGGTATTGATTATGCTTTTGTTTCGCGCAGCAAAGGCGCAGGCTTTACCTATGAAGAGCTGAACAGATCCATTGTTGAAGCATATCCGCTGATCATTAATTCCACACCTTTGGGGAGCTTTCCCAAAGTAGATACCGCCCCTGCTATTCCTTACGAATACCTGGGCAGTAACAACTATTTGTACGACCTGGTATATAATCCTTCCAAAACCCTGTTCCTGCAAAAAGGAGAAGAGCGGGGCGCATCTGTGAAAAACGGATATGAAATGCTGGTAGGGCAGGCAGAGCTCAGCTGGCAGATCTGGAATGATAACACCTTATAAAAGAAAGCGCTGCAGGTATAGCTTTTTTGTAGCCTTAACAATAAAATGCTATCTTTATGCGGTACAGCCCCCTGGCCCATTAAACCTTTTATTACATTTTTACAGGAACCCTTAGTCCGGGAGTATGTCGCTATTTATAAAAGTACGGAAGGCGAAAGTGTGATCATTGGTTAACAAACCGGGAAGACCGGTATAATTGTACCTAAATGACCTTAAGCGAATTTCTTATTGCCGGTAACCTGGACCAGCTCAAAGCATTGCAGGACAGCAAGCTGCTGCAAAGCCGGTCAGACGGTTATTTTAAGTATGATCTTTACAGGGTATGCGATTTCTATATATCCGTTAAAACCGGCAGGAAGGAGGGGAATGTAATAAGTATCCAGTATTCAGAAAAAATGGAATCCCCCGAAGTGCCTGCCTGATCCTCTGGGGTCTGCGGTTACGTTATCCGGCCAATGTTCAACTCTTTTGCTGCATTTTTGTACAGGTGCGCTTTTTTGCGGTTGTACCACCATTGGGGTGCTGTCCTTTTCATCAGCGTATCAATATTACGCATTCCCAAAAGATTCCATGCGCCATGCAATTTCCCGCTGAGGCTGCTTTGTAAAGCACGCAGGCTCATAGCAAATCCTGCATCTATATACTCCATGTGATGCCAGTACCCGGCAGGCATGAACAGGGTATCTCCGTGTTCCAGTATCACTTCAAATCCTTTGGCAAGTTTTACAGCAGGAAAGCTATCATAGTCGAAGTGCTCGCTGTAATTAGCATAGTTGGCAAGGCTTAAAACTTCCCAGGGTTTCCGATACAGTTTATGCTGCTCTTCAAACGGGAATAATAATACCTTTTTCCGGCCTGCAAACTGGGTATGTATTATGTGGCTGAGGTCAATATCAAAGTGCATGTGCGTAATAGCTCCCTGTCCGCCCACAAACAGCATCGGGAATCTTTTTACAAAACCTTTCAGGTATTCATCAGGCCAGGTGAAATCTTTTACGATCTGCGGTGCGTGCTGAAAAATATTGAACAGGAAAATACGAAGGTCAACAGGGCCCTGCTTTACCATTTCCAGGTAGGCTCCAAATTTCATATAGGCATCAGCCGTGTTAACAGGCGTATAGGAATCGCTTTTTACATTATTGTAAACGCCTACTTCTTTTTCCCCGACTATTTCTATGAAATAATCCCAGTTCCATTTAGTATATGCCGGCCATTGCCGGGCCAGGCCTTTTATAATCAATGGTCGGGACGCTTTATAGTATTTGCTTTTAAAATCTTGAGGCGAGATGCTTTCAACAGAATCTACTGCTTGTAGCTGCATAGTGTTTGAGGATTAATAGGGACAAATTTATTAATTCCTGTTAAAATGAAAAACACGGTAAAGTGTGAAGCATAAAATTTCCTATGCACTATAGACCTGCACTCCCGGGCTAAGTCAGAGAGGGTATAATTTAACCTGGTAGCTATAAGGAAGGAGAGGTGTTAGTGAGCCTGTCAAATCGCTTGACAAACTGTTACCGAAGGATACATTTTCCTGATTGTGCCCAGCAAAATTGAAAAATTTAAACAAGTTCCTTTAACTCCTGCATGCGAAAGAGATATTTACCAATTACATCAAATTCAATATTTACGGTATCATTTTTATTGATGTATTGTATATTGGTGTGCTGGTACGTGTATGGAATAACAGCTACCTTAAAGCTATTTTTCGTTATCTCAAAAACAGTAAGGCTGATGCCATTGATACAGGCCGAACCCTTTTCTATCACCAGCGGGGCAAATTTTTCATCAAATCTGAACTCATATTCCCAGCTGCCGTTTTTGGAGGTTATGCGGATGCACTCAGCCGTTCCGTCTGCATGTCCCTGAACAATATGGCCATCCAGCCTGCCATTCATGATCATACAGCGCTCCAGGTTTAATATATCGCCCTCCTGCAACGTACCAAGATTGGTTTTTTTAAGCGTTTCTTCAATAGCGGTTACGGAATGTATATTCCCTGCAACATTTTCAACTGTAAGGCAAACGCCATTATGGCTCACACTTTGATCTGTTTTAAGTTCATGACTGATAGCGCTTTCTACCCGGAAAGTGGTATTGCTGCCGGATGTAGTTATTTTTCTGATCGTGCCTGTAGCTTCAATAATGCCTGTAAACATGGCGCTAAGTTCCTGCACAATAACATTCTGTCCAAAATATTTGTTTATAAAAAAGATATCCCTATCTTTGCACCCTCAAAAAATTACCAAAGGAGGTATATAAATTATGTTAATCATTGATTCTAAAGACTGCGAAAACATTGACAAAGCGCTGAAAAAGTACAAAAAGAAATTTGAGAAATCCAAAGTTCTTTTGGAACTGCGTGAACGTCAAAGCTTTACAAAACCATCCGTAAAACGTCGCGGTCAGGTTTTTAAAGCCGTTTACAAGCAGCAAATCGCCAGCGGTAAAATCGAATTATAATTACAACGGATTTTAAATAAATTGCAGTCCTGCACTTGGTGCGGGACTTTTTTTATGCCCGGAACATTAAAAGAACATATAAGCCCTTTCATCAGTTATTTAAAGTTTGAGAAAAGGTTTTCGCAGCATACCATTATTGCCTACGAGGGCGACCTGACCGATTTTTATGTTTTCCTGCTGAGGGAATTTGACGGGGTTCCGTTCACCGGCATCGGCTATCAGCATGTAAGAAGCTGGCTGGCAGATCTTAAAGGACATGAGCTCACATCCAAAAGCATCAAC
>DAOLFI010000561.1:0-3337 GCA_035326385.1 Niabella sp. | reverse complement strand
AGTGTTCCGGGAGTTAGCAAATGAATTTTCATGCCAAGTTTTTCAGCATTGGGAAAATTAGTATGAGAATCATCAATAAATAATGTCTCGGCTGCTTTGATTGCTGCATCCTGTAAAATAAACTCAAAAACTTCGGTATCCGGTTTTCTTAAACCTATGACATGCGAGTAATAAGCTTTGGTAAAAAAATCGTTAAGGGAATGATAGGAGGTTTGCCGCTGTAACTGGGCGCTAAAATGATCGTAATGGATCTGGTTGGTATTGCTTAGCAGGAACAGGTTATATTCTTTTTTCAGAGATACCAGGAAATCGAGGCTGGGCACCCTGAAGTCTATAAGCATTGCATTCCAGGCATTTTTTATCTGCTCATCTGTTACCGGTTCTGGCGCTATTTGCTTAATGTGATCGTAAAATGCTTCAGGGGAAATTTTTCCTGTTTCGAGGCTTTGAAATAATGGGTCGGCAGTGTATTGTGAGAACATATTGTCTTCAAACCCGCTAAAGCCCAAAGCTTCAAAGGCGCTGAACGTTTTTTTAAAATCAAGATTATATAAAACACCTCCGAAGTCGAAAAGTAGGTTTTTGATCATGGCAGCGAAGATATTTAAAACAGGAAGATTTTAGTGATATTTTGGTAGGTATTGCAGTGCAAACGCATCTGATTTTGAGGGCTTCTATGTTTTATGTCACTCCTTGCAGCGTTTTTAGTATACTTACTTTCACCTTTATCATCCTTCCAGCCCTTTGGGCTTGATTTGTAAACCACCTTTGAAAGGGTGGTATTATTTGTCCGGATAATGGGTTTTAGCATTGAATTTAAGATGCATTTGCCCTGGAGGAGGTATGGTTCTCCTGGATACAATAACACCAATGCTGGATTTTAATAGTTTGAAGGTCAAACAAAAGGAACAAAAACACACCGGCCTAAAGTCAACTTTTTTGTGTTAGCCTGCTGCGTTTTGTTATAGTTTTACGTTTAAACAAAGGAAAACTTTCAGTTTAAAGCTATTGTATGAGAAGAAATTTATTTTTTGCTGCCATTATTTTATGCAGTGCTTTAATAACCGGCGCCGCTTCCTGCTCAAAGGGTAGTGATCCGGTTCCTGTCCAAGAAGAATCTGCCAATGAAGAGAATGCAGATGCAAGGCAATTGTTGGGAAACTGGACTCCTAAAGAATATAAGGATGAAACAGCGGTGTACGAAAAAACCGCTTACCTTAAAGAAAATCAATACGGATATATGCTAAAGAAGGGCGGAAAATTAACGATCCGTAGTAATTCCGGATGGTGCGGAACACCCCCGGTTATAACCAACGATTATAATGGAACCTGGACTCTGGAGCATAATAGACTCACCATTAACGGAGCCTATTGGGGCGGAAAAGTGATCGAAAAATGGGAGGTAATTGCTATATCTGGAACCTCTCTTTCCTTAAAACTAATTTCAACGGAGTTCCCTCAATAAAACAGCACTGGCTTTTACCGGAAAAGATCAGTTTACCTGCTCTTTCAGTAATGCTTTCGCTCTTACTGGCTGAAAGAGCTCGTATTTTTTAGCCTGTTGTTCTTTGATCCTGTCTGTAAGCAAAGTTCCGGACAGGTGATCGGTTTCATGCTGAAAGATGATAGCGGTAAACTCTTCCAGCATTTCTATATGCTGCTGTCCTTTTATATCAGTATAAGAAACCATGAGAGCATAGTTTCTTACCACATCTCCCCTTTCTTCAAAAGAAAGATCGCCTTCGGGGCCTTTGATCAGTAAGGCTGAACGCCAGGTGATCTTTGGATTGATAAAGAATTCAAAAGGCAGCCCGGGTTTATCAAAACGCTGTACATAGATAAGGTTGCGGTTGATGCCCACTTGTGGCGCTGCAATGCCAACACCCCTGTGACTACTGTCCAGTACCGATTTCAGCATCCTGCTTTTGAGTAAGGGCAGCAGCGAATCGTTAAAAGCAATGTCTTTGGAAATATTTCTTAATGCTTCTTTCCCCGCCGCTTCGGTTAGGGGCATAAGCCGTAGCATAGTGGCGGTATCGCCGCTGAGAATGAGTTTCTTTTCAGCTTCAGTGAAATTTTGGGCACTGATAAGATGAGTGACAAATGATGTGAGAAATAGAAATAATAAACGCATAATGTATAGTGAATTATTATACTTTTAGTGATAAAAATTTCCTCTAATGCGCCTCCAGCCAGTTCTCTCCCTCACCACATTCTGCAATAGTCGGCACACCGTGAGGTAGCAGCAGCGCGGCTTCCATATTCTCTAAAATGAGCGGTTTTAATTCATTCACTTCTTCTTTCAATGCGTCAAAGATCAATTCATCATGAACCTGTAAGATCATTTTGCTTTTCATACCTTCTTTTTTCATGGCGCCATATACTTTTTGCATCGCCAGCTTGATCATGTCTGCCGCTGTGCCTTGTATAGGTGAGTTGATAGCATTTCGCTCAGCAAATCCGCGTACGGTAAAGTTGCCGGAATTAATATCCTTCAGCCAGCGCTTGCGTCCCATCAGGGTTTGCACATATCCATGCTCGCGGGCAAAATTGATCATATCATCCATATAACGCTGTATGCCCGAAAACTCTTTTTTGTAACTGTCAATAATGGCTTTGGCTTCAGTGCGGGAAATACCTAAGTTATCTGCCAGGCCAAATGCCCCCTGGCCATAAATAATTCCGAAGTTGACACTTTTGGCTTTGTAACGCATTTCTTTGGTAACATCTTCCGGCGCTACATTAAATACCTGGGCTGCCGTTGCTGTGTGAATATCTGTACCGCTTTTAAAAGCGTTGACCATATTCTCATCGCCGCTGATGGCGGCCACAATACGCAGCTCGATCTGCGAGTAATCGGCAGACAGTAAAATATGATTTTCATCCTTTGGGATAAATGCTTTCCTGATCTCCTTTCCACGGTCGGTTCTTACAGGAATGTTTTGCAGGTTAGGGTTATTGCTGGCCAGCCTGCCGGTTACTGCCACTGCCTGTCCAAAGGTGGTATGCACCCGCCCTGTTTTAGGATTGATCAGCTGGGGCAACGCATCTACATAAGTCGATTTTAATTTGGTCAGCTCCCGGAAAGTGATGATCTCTTCCGCTATCGGGTGCCCCTTTGCTGCCAGCTTTTGTAATACATCTTCACCGGTTTGATATTGGCCGGTTTTTGTTTTTTTGGCCGATTGATCAAGCTTTAGCTTATCAAATAATACTTCGCCCAATTGTTTGGGTGAAGCAAGGTTGAAACGTACACCGGCAATTTCAAATACCTTTTTTTCTGCTTCGGCAGCGTCTTTTTCCAGCTCTTTTGAGTAGGATCTTAAAAACTCTTCAT
>DAOLFI010000560.1:0-3346 GCA_035326385.1 Niabella sp. | reverse complement strand
AAAAAAAAACGCCCCGGAAAAAACAATTTTTTTCCCCCCGGGCACAAGGGGGTGAATTTTAAAAGAATAGTTTTTTTTTAAAAAAAAAAAAAAATCACTATTATAGTCTTTTTTGCCGGTCCCTGCACCGCCATATCACTTCTTCCTCAGCTCATAAAAATTATCAAAGAAAAGCAGGCTTCGGATATTTCTTATTGGGTATTGATTATCCTTATAACTGGCCTGGTATTTTGGGTGATCTATGGGATAATGTTGAAAGACCCGATTATTATTATCGCTAATGCTGTTTCCCTGGCAATTAACATTACATTAACAACTTTGAATCTTCTGTATAAAAACCGGCAAATAAATAATTGATCATCAATCTAAGCTCATCAGTTTTAGCTTTTATTTCATATTCCGTGTGCATCGCATAAAGGCAATTTCCATTTTTAAATACAGGCAATTTTATTTGTACGGCAGGGCGAAGAAAAAAATCATTACAATGTATACTATACTAACAATTCAGGTATCTTAATATGCTCCGGCAATGATGGTATATTGATATACAGGTGATAAGAGGCTGACGCTGACCGAAAATGTCAGGTCTCTCGGATTGGTGATGGAGGCAAGATGTTGTTTACGCGATTCTCAATCCCGCCAGACTTATAAAATTCAAAATCTTACAGATCTATACCGGGCACTTTTCATGATAGTTCACCAGTTCAATAGGAGCAGCGGCAATTTCATAGCCAGAGTAGCGAACAATGATTTCGTCCAGTATTTTCTCAATTTCTTCCGGCTGGTTCAGCGTCACCAGCTTACTCCGGTATTCTTTAATATTAGGCAGGCCTTTTAAATAGTTGGCATAGTGCCTGCGCATTTCGTTAATGCCCACCACCGGACCTTTCCACTCCAGGCTTTTGTGCAAATGCTTGCGCACTACATTTACACGCTCTCCAACAGTAGGAGGAGCCAGTAACTCACCGGTCTGATAAAAATGTTTTATTTCCCTGAATATCCACGGGTAGCCAATGGCTGCACGGCCAATCATGATGCCATCCACACCGTAGCGGTTCTTATACTCAACCGCTTTTTGCGGGCTGTCAATATCCCCATTACCAAAAACAGGAATTTTAATGCGCGGGTTATTTTTTACTTTACCAATCACGGTCCAGTCGGCTTCGCCTTTATACATCTGGCAACGGGTGCGGCCATGAATGGCCAGTGCTTTGATACCTACGTCCTGCAGGCGTTCTGCCACTTCTTCAATATTCAGCATGCTGTCGTCCCAGCCCAGGCGGGTTTTTACCGTAACCGGCAGGGAAGTGCTTTTTACAACGGCCTCTGTAAGGCGTACCATCAGGTCAACATCCTTCAGCACCCCTGCGCCTGCGCCTTTCAGTGCTACTTTTTTTACCGGGCAGCCGAAGTTAATGTCTAAAAGATCGGGTTGTGTAACATCCACAATTTTTGCAGCCATGGAAAGGCTTTCCTCATCGCCGCCAAAGATCTGTATGCCGATTGGGCGCTCATAATCAAAAATATCCAGCTTGCGGCGGCTTTTAATAGCATCGCGTATCAAACCTTCGCTGCTGATGAACTCGGTGTACATCAGGTCGGCGCCATTATCCTTGCATACAGCGCGGAAAGGAGGATCACTTACATCCTCCATAGGAGCGAGGAGCAAAGGAAACTCCGGTAATGATATATTGGCGCCTATTTTTACCATTAAAAGCTGAGTTGTTACTGGAATGAAGAAATGTCCTCCCCTTTAGGGGCAGGGGTTAATTAAATCAAAAACAAGAAACTTTTAGTCCTATTTTTGAGCCTGCAAAAATACATACTTATTTTTAAAACAATGATGGAAGAAAACAAGAGTGCTTTTGAGGTAAAACCACCTGCAGGAAAGAGCGAAAAGGGTGTTTCTTATATGGCAGGTTTCTTTATGCTGGTTGCATTTGGCGTGGGGGGAACCATTTTAGGCGGGGTCATTGCCGTTCCGGTAGCAGCAGCCATGAGCGGCAAAAGCATTACGTTTGTAACAGAAAATTTACAGCAATTGATGACTGATCCTGCTTTTTTAAGAGAAATGCAGGTGATGCAGACTTTTTCGGCGTTGTTTGGCTTTTTACTGCCTGTTTTATTTACGGCATCGCGCCTTAGCTACAGGCCGGTAACGCTAACCGGCTTTAAAGGTATTATTACAACCCGGCAGCTGGTACTAACGGTTCTTATCATTGCGGCAGGACTGGCTTTAAGCGGTGCGCTGGGATATTTTACCTATAAACTTCCCTTTCCTGTTAACTGGCGGATCATGTTTGACCAGATGGAGAATGACTATGCCAAAGCGGCATCGGCCCTTATTAATTTAGACTCAGTTCCCGAGCTTTTACTTTCCATTGTGGTGCTGGCGCTGGTACCCGCGGTATGTGAAGAGGCTTTTTTCAGGGGCGGATTACAGAATTATATGTACAGGGGTACCGGTAAATTGTGGATGAGCATAATTGTGGTAAGCATTATTTTCAGTGCCGTTCATTTTTCGGTGTATGGCTTTTTATCAAGGGTGGCGCTGGGGATTGTGCTGGGACTGTTATACCAGTACAGTGGCAGATTATGGCTGAGCATCCTTGCGCATTTTATTAATAATACGGCAGCAGTGCTGGTGATATACGTTCAAAAAGCGAACGGGAAGTCCATGCAGGAAATTTTAAGCGATAAAGATGGCAGCTATTTAGGGCTTATTGCCATTCCGGTTATTGTATTTTTATTTGCTCGTTACAAACGAAGTGTTCTCCCATCATTAAAACCGGCAAATGGCATTTAACTGGGGTACTTTCTGGACGAGGGCTTTTACTGCATTAATATTTGTAGCTGTAATGATGTTTGGCCTTTTGTATAGCAAATGGAGCCTTTTCCTTTTGGTCTCTGTTATTCATTTTGGTTGTTGGTGGGAGTATTACAGGCTGGTTGAAAAAAAACAAAATACATCCATTCATCCCTATGCAAAACTGGGTTGGAGCTTATTGGGATATCATTTCTTTATATGGTTAGCAGCCGGCGAGTTGCGGTTATTGGAGTACAATGTAAAGGATAGCTTTAGCTTGCCTTTTTTATTAGCCGGCTGTATCCTCACCGTATGGGGTGTATTTAAAACAAAAAGAGTAAACAGTGCGATTGTTGCATGGTGTATTGCCGGGCTGGCTTATATTTCTCTTGCTTTAGGTTTGCTGATTAATATTGCTGATACAGTTGATTTATACAGAGATCAGGAGGCGGTAAAAATTCCCGGTTCACATGTGGTCCTTTTCATAATAGGCAGCGTATGGGTAAACGATACGATGGCTTACCTGGCAGGTTCAGCTAT
>DAOLFI010000006.1:0-17698 GCA_035326385.1 Niabella sp. | reverse complement strand
AGAAGATGGTCCTAACACTATAGCTCCTCCGCATCCTAATCTTCGCAAAAACTAATTAACTTTTTGCAATAACAAATATAAGCCTTCCTCTTTCGGGGAAGGCTTTTTTATGTTTTATACAAAAAGGCAGTAGCTGTTAACTGGATTTTTTTTATAAAGAAAAAGCACAGTCAGTTTATAGCTAAAAAAGTAAGTTATTTGACGTAGAGGCACAAATGTTCTATACCAAAGCATTGAACATATCTCATAATGGGTATAATTTTTTATTTAGGGTTTGCTGTTTAACCTCAAGTATTTTGAATGTTATCCAAACAGCAAATAATGCCAGGAAGGCACTAATTTTTCTGAATTATATGAGCAAATACCTGGTAAATGCTCTTTTTCTTTTTCCCCAAAGTAGGCAAAGTTTCCGCTGCATAGGTTTTATTCATGTACGAAAGTTCTGGCGGATATTTAGTTGTATTAGGCTAACTCCTTTATCAGGAAGCATGCTTGTCCAGTGGGGCAGTTAAACAGTAAGCTATAATTGGTAATAAGGCTCGGAGCTTTCTCGCTTTGCATTTCTGTGGCATTACTTTCTGGTGGTTCAAAAAGCAGCACAAATCAGAAGCGTTTAATCTTCCATCTCCGCTCTTATTTCTTCGCTTATTTTAACCAGCACCTTATCTATCCTGTGACCATCCATGTCCATAATTTCAAAGTCAAAACCATTCCATTCCAGTTTGTCAGATGCAATCGGGATACGTTTCAGCTTATGTAAAATGAAACCTGCAATAGTATCAAACTCCTGCTCGCCCTCATTCATCCAATCGGCCTTATCAAAATAAGAAAGGAAGTCATAAAATGGCAACTGCCCGTCTACCAGGAATGTCCCATCATCTCTCCTGATCACTTCATACTCATCATCATCCTGCTGCGGCATATCTCCTATGATGGCCTCCAGGATGTCTTTTATGGTGATCATGCCCAATACACTGCCATACTCATCCACTATAAAACAAGAATGCAGCTGGGACTCTTTGAACTTTTCCATTACTTTAAAAGCCGTATTGTTTTCCGGTACAAAAAGCGCTGGCCGCATCAGTTCCTTAAAGGGAATAGTATCTTTGTTAGTGTAAAGATCCTTAAGTGAGATCACTCCTTTTATATTGTCAATTTCCCCATCGCAAACAGGATAAATGGAATGAGGTTCTTTGAGTATTTTCTCTTTAATGGTTTCTTCTGTATCTGTTGTGCTGAACCATACAATATCACTGCGGTGCGTCATCAGTGAAGTAATATTCCTGTCACTTAAATGAAACACACGCTCAATAATTTCCTGCTCTGTTTCTTCCAGGGTGCCCTGCTCTGTTCCCTCATTGATAATGGCTTTAATTTCCTCTTCTGTAACCTGGTTATTATCTGATTTTATATTAAAGATCTTAGTTATTAGTTTCGTAGATTGGGTAAGCAGCCAAATGAAGGGAAAAGTGATCCAGCTTACGATGCGCATAGGCCCTGCCATGATCTTTGCAATCTTTTCAGGAGAAGAAAGGCCGATACGTTTGGGTATCAATTCTCCAAAAACCAGGGTGAAATAAGTAATTACAATAACTACTAAAGTACTGGCAATACCACGACTATAAGGCGCAAAGGCCGGGATAGTTTTTACAAAACCCTCAATATCGTCCGTAATGTTATCGCCTGAATAAAGACCGGTTAAAATACCGATCAGTGTGATGCCGATTTGTACGGTGGACAGAAAATGATCAGGATGATTAGACAGCTTTAAAGCCTCCCTGGCCTTTTTATCCCCTTTATTTGCCTGCGCCTCCAACCTTGCTTTTCGGGCCGATACAAGGGCTATTTCCGCCATGGAAAATACCCCGTTAAGTAAAATAAGTAAGGCTATAATTAGTAGTTCCATTAATATTAATATAGTATTGATTGCTTATCGAAGATAGGAAATCCGAATTTGCTGTTAAATAAGCTTCCTGTTAAAGAGCCTATAAGAATGCCGAGCAATGTGCCGGCAACTACGTCAAAAGGATAGTGCACGCCCACATATACCTGTGCGAAACCAATAATACCCGCCCAGGCAAATAATACCCAGGCATATTTAAAAAAGCTCCGGAATGTAATGAAGAAAAAAGCTGCCACACCAAAGTGGTTGATAGCATGGTTGGAAACAAAGCTGAAGCCGCCGCTGCACCTGCCTAATACCATACGTACATGTCCTATCATTTCAGGGTCAGAGCAGGGGCGCAATCTTTCAAATCCCTCTTTAAAAATACGTGCACCAACAATATCAGTACAGGCTACAGTAGCTAATGCCAGTGCAAACCACCACCACCCGTTTTTTTTGAAATTAATTATGGCAAATGCTACAATGAAAAGATACAAAGGTCCCCATATAAAAGCATTGCGCAGGAGTGGCATCAGGCCGTCTAAAAACGGATGGGCCATTTTAATATTGATCAATTCAAAAAGCCATCGGTCAGCATGAACAAACCAATCCGGTAAGGGAATATAGCCAGGTATATCCATAAATTGCAAAAATAGCAATACTCTTTCAATAAGATGTTAAATATAAAAAGATGCTTTGGATTTTACATCTTCCTATCTTAGCGCATATGAATCGTAAGAAATTTATTGCTGCTACAGCTACCCTGGCTGCTGCCCCGTTTTTACAGCTTAGCGCTAAACAGGCAATTGATAGCAAAACTATCCTCCCTCCTTATTTAAAAAAAGGGGATATGATTGGGATAACCTCTCCGGCAGGATATATGACCCGGGAAGCCATTATCCCCGCAGCTACATTGCTACAGCAATGGGGATTCAAAATACGGGTGGGCTATACAATTGGTAAGCGTAACTATACTTTTGGCGGTACTGACAGCGAGCGTTTGGAAGATTTACAACTGATGCTGGATGATCCGCAGGTAAAGGCCATAATGTGCGCACGTGGCGGCTATGGTTCGGTAAGAATAGTGGACCAGCTGAACTGGGACAAATTTAAGCAGAACCCTAAATGGATAATAGGCTTTAGCGATATAACCGTTTTGCACTCGCATATTCACAAAAATTCAGGCATTGCCACTATTCATTCCAAAATGTGCAACAGTTTCCCTGATGTATGGGATAGTGCAAGTCTGCTGCAGAAGCAAACTATTGAGTCGATATACAAAGCGCTAACCGGCGAGAAAATGGAGTATAAAGCCCCTGCATCTGACTATAACCGTACCGGTAAAGCAAAAGGACTGCTGGTAGGGGGCAATTTAAAAACGTTGGAAAGCCTTGCCGGCTCTGCTTCTGATATTACTACAGAGGGAAAACTGCTTTTTGTGGAGGATACGGGAGAGTATCTCTACAGTATTGACCGGATGTTCTGGAATTTAAAGAGGAGCCATAAGCTTTCGGGACTGGCCGGCCTCATAATAGGAGGTATTAAAGTAAAGCAGGATGACCCGGCTGAGTATTTTGGCCAGACTATTTATGATATCATTTCAGAAAAAGTAAAAGAATATAATTATCCTGTGTGCTTCGATTTTCCGGTGGGGCATCAAATAGATAATTTTGCTTTAAAGTGTGGTGCTGTGCATGAGCTGAATGTATCACAAAGCGGAACTACACTTGTTTCTGTCTGAATTTTATTTAAATTGTTTCCTGCTTGCCTCAAAATTAGCTCCAGCATTTAAAGAAAATTTATTTATATCTATATCATAGAAAAAGCAATGATCATAAAAACTCCTCCATACCTGAAACCTGGCGATACTATTGGTATTGTATGCCCTGCCGGTTATATGGCATTTGAAAAAGCAGCTGAATGCGTACGTGTATTAAAGGAAGAATGGGGCTATAAAGTAAAAGCAGGCATAACATTAGGCAGCCATTCTGAAACTTACTTTTCAGGTACGGATGAAGAAAGGATAAACGATTTTCAGGCAATGCTGGATGATGATGAAGTGCAGGCGGTGCTTTGCGGACGGGGAGGTTATGGTATGGGCAGGATAATAGATAAGATCAGTTTCAAAAAATTCAAAAAGAAACCCAAATGGGTAATAGGCTTTAGCGATATAACGATATTTCACACCCATCTGTACGCCAACTATCGCATATCATCGCTGCATGCGCCTATGGCAGCCGCTTTCAATGAAGAAGCGCATAAAAATAAGTATGTGCTTTCGTTAAAAGATGCCCTTGAAGGGAAACGGGCCAGATACACTTGTGACGCCCATGATTTAAACAGGAATGGTAAAGCTATAGGTGAATTGGTAGGAGGCAACCTGGCGTTGTTGGTGAATGGTATGGGTACGCCATCTGAAATTAAAACCAAAGGACGCCTTCTTTTTATTGAAGATATAGGCGAGCAAAAATATGCTATAGACCGTATGATGTACCAATTAAAACGTAGCGGGAAACTGAATGATCTGGCCGGACTTATTGTGGGTTGCTTTGCAGATACCCAGGATACGGAAAGACCCTTTGGTGCTACCGTGCAGGAAGTTATATACGATGCTGTGAAGGAATTTGGCTACCCGGTATGCTTTGATTTTCCTGTAAGCCATAACAAGGAGAATTATGCCCTGAAGGTGGGAGCCCGATATGAGCTGAAAATAAGTGCCAAAAAAGTGATACTAGAGGAATCGCGTAATCTATAGGATTAGAGATCAGATTGTTATAATAAAAAAGTCCCCTACATTAAAGATGTTGGGGACTTCATCAAAAACCATTAACCATTAAACCTTATCCTATGAAAATTCACTCCGAAGATACAACGATAAATGTCAGCTTCCAAACGAATGTTAATAAAACTTACAAATTTTCACATTTTTTTATAACTTTTGCCCTTTACTTATTATTTTTTTTATTTATAGATACTATTTTAGCATTTAATAAATAAAATCTATTTTAAGCGTATTGTATCTTTCCTGAACTTACTTCCCTTTTGATCAGTGTTGCAACACGTAAATCTGAAAAACATTGATATACCCCCATAACTTACGTACAACAAAAAACCATCAAATACTGTATTTGATGGTTTTTGATACTATTAATTTAAATCCCAGCCGGTAGATTTAGAATGTATATCTTGCTGATACACCAGCATTAGGATAGAAACTGTTATAATATTTGTAAGCCTCTACAACGTGGAAGGTAGGCCTTACATCTGCAGAAACTGCCAAAGGAATCTTTTTGAACTTGTAATCTGCGCCTCCAGTTGGAAATAATCCTACGCTTAATCCTTGGCGATCATCGAAGTTGGAAAAAGAGTTGGATACTACAACACCCCCGCCAATAAACCATTTTAACCCTTCTACAGATTTAATGTCAAAATGATGCTGATAAGCACCGGATGCCGATACATTGGTCCATTTATAGGAGCCAGCACTATAAGGGCGAATACCAAGGTTGAACTCTAATGCGGAGGCATT
Organism: Niabella sp.; assembly: GCA_035326385.1. Lineage (GTDB taxonomy): Bacteria > Bacteroidota > Bacteroidia > Chitinophagales > Chitinophagaceae > Niabella. The sequence goes on along the minus strand of DAOLFI010000006.1, from coordinate 12,284 downwards.
ATTCATAAAGGTTTTGTATGCTGCGGATGCAACATCGTAATAGCCACTTCCCAATCTGAGACCAATAGATTGCTTGTAATCGCTTTGCGCAAATAAACCTGTGGCCAAACATGTTAAAGCCAGTCCTAATGTTAATTTTAATTTCATTGGATATAAATTTTAAACAGACGCAAAAGTAAGGATATTAATGTTATATATGTTTGTACATCACAAATATTAGGTAGTAAAAAAAGCCCGTACTAAACTACGGGCTTATAAAAATCAGTTATAAAAGAAATATTAATAGTCGTTGCTGCGGTCGCGATATCCGCCACCATAGCCGCCGCTGCTTTTCCTGTAACCGCCACCGCTGTTACCGCCGCCGCCAAAGCTTCTTTTTTTGAATCCACCGCTGTTACCGCCTTCTTTGGGACGGCTTTCGTTTACTACAATATTTCTGCCATCCAGCTCTGTACCGTTTAAGGCAGTGATTGCAGCCTGAGCTTCATCATTATTAGCCATTTCAACAAAACCAAAGCCTTTGCTGCGGTTTGTGAATTTGTCTAAAACTATTTTTGCTGAAGATACTTCTCCGTGCTGGCCAAATAGATCCTGTAAATCCTGGTCTTTTAAATTCCAGCTTAAATTACCAACGTAAATGTTCATTTTTTTTGTTTTAAAAAAATTAAAAGAAAGTGGGAAACAGTAACCAAGATCAATGAACATTTATGTAGCATGGAACCTTAATACTGAATATACACCATAATAATATTGCAAATATACTGGTAATTTTATCGTATCAGAAATAAATTTATTTTTACCAGATAATCACAAAAAAAACCCGGCGTAAAAGCCGGGCGGAAAAATTATTTTCAGCGTGTAAAAATTATTCTGCAACCACTTCAAATTCCAGCTCGGTAGAATGACCGTTGCCGAAATCTATAGTAGCTTTGTGCGTACCTAATTCTTTAACTTCTTCGTTAATCTGGATCTTTTTCCGATCAATTTCATAACCTTTTTGCTCGCGGATAGCCCTGCTGATCTGGAGGTTAGTTACGCTACCGAAAATTTTTCCGGTAGTGCCGGTTTTAGCACCAATTTTTAAAGGAGAAGCGCTTAGTTTGCTGATAACATCGTTGATCGCTGCAAGCATAGCATCTTCTTTCTTTTTAGCTTGTTTAAGCCTTTCTTCCAGCTGCTTTTTGTTGCCAGCGCTATTTTCAACTGCTAATTTACGGGGTAATAAAAAGTTACGTGCGTAACCGTTTTTTACATTTACTACCTCGTTGGCAGCGCCCAGGTTATCAACATCCTGTATTAAAATTACTTCCATTGTATTGTTTTTAGTTCCCTTTTGCCCAATCGTAGATTGTGACTGTCTGGCGCCATGAGCACCATTAGGGAAGGTTACTAATTAGTAAGTAGGAAATAGTGAATAGTTAGTAGGTCTTCCCTACTTGCTACTGCCTGCTTCCTTTTTTATTTCAAAAGATCTGTAACGTAAGGTAAAAGAGCCATTTGGCGTGCTTTTTTCACAGCATCAGAAACTCTGCGCTGGAATTTTAAGCTGTTACCGGTTAAACGGCGGGGTAACAATTTACCTTGTTCGTTCAGGAATTTTTTAAGAAACTCAACGTCTTTATAATCAACGTAACGGATACCATATTTTTTAAAGCGGCAGAATTTCTTTACACGTTTGTCGCTTTTAATGGCGGTAAGGTATTTTATTTCATTCTTTGCCATACTATTAAGCCTCCACTGCTTTTTCGGTTCCTGTTTTTACGCCACTTGCCTTTTTAGCATTATACTCAACGGCGTATTTGTCGAGTTTAGTGCATAGCTGACGAAGTACTGATTCGTCGCGAAGAAGCTGTATTTTCAGCTTCTCATTGAAGTCGGATGGCGCAGTGTACTCCATAACCCAGTATAAACCAGTGGTTTTTTTCTGGATAGGATACGCCAGTGATTTCAATCCCCATGGATTCTCGTGAACGATAGAGCCTCCTGCTTCAGTTACCATGCCGGTAAACTTTTTTTGAGCAGCTTTAAACTCATCTTCGCTTAAAACCGGGGTAAAAATCACCATCAATTCATAATTGTTCATTACCCTTGAAATTTAGCCTGTCTGCCCGACAGGCAGGTTAAAAAATAAAAAATGTCCCCAGCTTTTTGCTAAGGGGCTGCAAAGATAGGATTTTATGTTGATAAGTCAATAAGCTGCAAAGACACCGGTATCTAACTTCTGTTAACCATTGAGCGCTTTTATCTTCATATAAAAATCGGGAATAATATTAAGGGCCGGTCCCCCGGCATCTTTTACAGCTATTTTTTTTGGGGCTTCTGTTGGATATATCCATTTACCATTAGTGAGTTTTAGCGGCATATTAAACCCTTTTACCACATTTCCCCATTGATATGAAATCACATCTCCTTCCTTTTTGTATTGTAATTCCGGTATGTCAGTAGTACGCAGGTATTGGTCAAATATACGGCCTAGATCTTTCCCGCTTTTTTGGCTTATGTAGCGCTCTATTTCCCGCCCGGTTACTGTTTTATGGTAAAAATCTTTTCCTAATCCTCTTAAAATATCTTTAAATACCCTATCATTATCAATTACCTGTCTTATAGTATGCAGCATATTGGCTCCTTTATAGTACATATCGCCGCTGCCTTCGCTATTTACCCCATAAGTACCCGTAATTGGCTTATCGTTCAGTATATTTTTTCTTGTGCCGATTACATATTCACTGCCGGCTTTTTTACCAGACAGGCATTCAGTAAATAAGGTTTCGCTATAGTTGGTAAAGCTTTCATGCACCCACATATCGGCTATGTCTTTGGAAGTAATATTGTTACCAAACCATTCATGGCCGCTTTCGTGTACAATAATAAAATCAAACTTCAAACCCCAGCCGGTTCCGCTAAGGTCATTGCCGAGGTATCCCATGCCATACTTATTTCCATAAGCTATCCCACTCTGATGTTCCATACCCAGGTGCGGCGCATCAATGAGCTTATAATTGTCTTCATAAAAAGGGTAAGGCCCCATCCAGCTTTCAAAGCATTGTATCATAGGTTTTACTACCTCAAACTGTTTTTTAGCTTTTTTGAGGTTGTAGTCCAGCACCCAGTAATTTAGGTCCAGAGCGCCTTTTTCTCCTGTCATTTTATCAGTGAAATTCACATACTTTCCTATATAAGGGATAATGTTGTAATTATTGATAGGGTTTTTTACCACCCAGGTAAAAGTGGCGGTACCATCCCCGTTATTTTTTTCGGAGATTAGGCGTCCGTTGCCTACACCTACCAATGTATCCGGAACAATGATGGTTAATGAAGCACCGTTATCTGGCTCATCGCCCTGATGGTCTTTACATGGGTACCACACACTGGCTCCCAACCCCTGGCAAGCCACGCTGGCCCAGTCTCTTCCTGCTTCGTCTTTGGTCCAGATCCATCCGCCATCCCAGGGAGCCCTTTTTGCTTCAACAGGCTTACCATGAAAGTAAGCGGTTATTTCCTTTGGTCCCGGCTTTATTTTGTACTTAGCCCTGGGATCCCTGAAAGTAACCCAGTAAACATTGCCTTCTCTTGTAAGTGGCAGCGATTTTCCGCCACATATAACACTGTCAATGATCATAGGTTCCTGCATGTCTATCTGCATCACCCGGGCGCAGGTATCATAAAATGTGATCTTATTTTTTCCGCTTATGGTCTTAGCCTTCAGGTTGGGCTGAATAGTGATATCATATTTTAAAACGTCCCAGCCCTTGCGTCCCTCACCATAACTGCCTCTCAGGGTGTCTTGCCGGGTAAACTTTGTATTTAAGGTGCCGGATTGTGCATACGCATCAGCACATACTATTATAGCCCAGCTTAGGCCCAGCAGTTTATAAAAATTTTTAACCATAAGCGTGATTAAGACGTAAATTTAGGCCTCAATCTTATATAATTTCACAATATTGATAAACATTCGGGCACAATATTCACATCTGTTGAAATTAATCATCCTGTTTGCATTACCGGGCTTTATAAGTTCCTGCTTCTCTAAAAATAAAAAGGGCAAACAGGTTTTTCATTATAATGAATATACCGGCATTGCATCCCTAGACCCAGCATTTGCCAAAAACCAGTCTACCATGTGGCCGGCACACCAATTATTTAATACTCTGGTAGAGATTGATGACAGCCTTAATATTAAACCATCCCTGGCTACTCACTGGGATATATCGGAAGATAAACGCACTTATACTTTTTATTTAAGGAACGATGTGGTATTTCATAACGATGCCTGCTTTCCTCAAAATAAAGGCCGTAAAATGGTTGCCGCGGATGTAGTATTCAGTCTTAACCGCATCATTGATCCTAAAACCGCCAGTCCCGGAGCATGGATTTTTAATGGCAAGGTTGATACGATACAGCCTTTTGCCGCTTTAAACGATACCACCTTTCAGCTAAAGCTGCAGCAACCCTATCAGCCTGTATTAGGTATTTTATCTATGCAGTATTGTTCTGTTGTGGCACCAGAGGCTGTGGCCATGTATGGAGCGGATTTCAGGCAGCACCCGGTGGGAACAGGACCTTTTAAATTTGTGGTATGGGAAGAGGGGCAGGCCCTGATCTTTGCTAAAAATGAAAATTATTTTGAACGGGACAGTATAGGAAATAAGCTTCCGTATTTAGATGGAATAAAGATCAGTTTTAAGGACAGCCGGGCCACAGAATTCCTGCTTTTCAGGCAGGGACAGCTGGACTTTATTAATGAGCTTGATCCAAGCTTTAAAGATGAAGTGCTGACTAAAAAAGGAACGCTGCGCGACATGTGGAAAGACAAAATAGAACTGCAAACCCAGCCTTATCTTAATATTGAGTACCTGGGTTTTTTAGTTGATAGCACCAATCCTTTAATAAAAAATTCTCCGCTGCGATTTAAAAAGGTAAGACAGGCTATTAACTATGGCTTTGACAGGAAAAAAATGATCCTTTATTTACGCAACTCCCTGGGAACACCGGCCGAAAGCGGCTTTGTGCCAAAAGGATTGCCTTCTTTTAACGATTCTCTTGTAAAGGGATATTCCTATAACCCGGCAAAGGCTGCACAGCTTTTAAAAGAGGCTGGCTTCCCAAATGGCAAAGGGTTACAGCCTATAAAATTATTGACTATTTCTATATATGCTGATTTTGGAAACTTCATTGCCAAACAACTGGAAGAAATTGGTATTCCTATACAGGTTGAAGTAGTTCAAAAATCGCTATTGTACGAAATGACATCGGGCTCCAAAGCGGCTTTTTTTCGTGGTGGCTGGATTGCAGATTATCCTGATGCGGAAAATTATTTATCGGTTTTTTATTCTAAAAATCCCGCGCCGCCTAATTATACAAGATATAAAAGCGCTGAATTTGATAAAGTATTTGAGCAGGCTATAAAAGAAACCAATGATTCGCTTCGTTATATACTATACCGGAGAGCTGACCAGATTGCTATTGATGATGCACCTGTGGTACCACTTTGGTATGATAAGGTCATTCACCTGGTTCAAAAAAACGTGAAGGGTTTTCCGCCCAATGCTCTGAATTTGCTGGAGCTAAGGAGAACAAAGATCGAATAAGCCACATTGTTCTTAATTATCTTTTTTCATATTTCCAGTTCTTTCCTTTTCCTTCTGTAGCCCATTCTATTGTGGTGGCTATTCTTTTATAGCGCGTGGCTTCTGTTTTGGCTTCGTTGATCCATTGTATATATTCTTTGCGATGGGAGGGGGCCAGCTTTTCGAATGCTGTTTTTGCTTTTTTATTTTTTGCAAGCGCTTTTGCAAGAGCCCCCGGTATAGGAAATGCTGCAGATTTCTTTGCCGGTGCGCGTTTTACGGTTATCCCTTTATCTATTAAAGCCATTGCCTCTTTGATTATAGCTGCCAGGTTTTGGGGTAAATCTTTAAGGGATTTAATATTTCCGATCCTTCCCAAGTTGGAGGCTCCTTCAGCAGGAGGAGCCAGGTAAGGCTTTAAGCTTGTAATTTGTAAACCTGACCAGAAATTTATAGCACAATGGCTTTTGAATGCAGCCAGGCTGCTCATTATTTTATTTTTATATTCAAAAGAAGGTACGCCCCATTTTATAGATTCTGTTATGCCTGGTGCGGCTTTATGAACCGTTGCGCGAAAATGCTTCAGAATGGGTTGGGCAAAATCGGCTGCTTTGGATATATAGTCGTCTACTTTGGAATTGTACATGGGGCTGTCAATAAATTAAAAAGGCAAGCCATTAAAGACCTGCCTGATAAAAATAAATATTTTTTTATCTAGGAGTTGCCAAAAAGGTTGCCTACTGCTCCTTCCAGCATAGGGAACTTCTCTACCACATAATTCTTAATTGCTTCCAAAGCTTTAGTGGCCTGCTCGTCCGTAAGTCCTGCTTCTGCTTTTAATTTTTCTACTAATTCATTCATGTTTTTTATTGTTGATGGTTAATAGTTCATAAATACCGGCTACTGGTTGCTGATTACTTGTTCACGGAGGACTTTTTAATCCCTACTGCCTGTCTGTGGCTTTTCAGGTCTTCTGACTTCCGATCTCCGGACTTTTCTGACCCTAAATTATGCTGCTTTTACTAACCCCATTTTGCTTTTGCTGAACTTACGCTCTGCGTAATCTTTGGTAAGGGTAAAGGTTTTTTCTTTAGATGAAGGCAGCTCATACATGGCATCGGTTAAGATACTTTCGCAGATACTGCGCAGGCCTCTTGCTCCCAGTTTGTAGTCCATTGCCTTTTGCACCATATAATCATATACCTCTTTCTCTACTTTTAATTCTATGCCTTCCAGCTCAAACAGTTTTTTATACTGCTTTATTAATGCATTCTTTGGCTCTGTAAGGATATCACGCAGTGTGGCTGCATCCAGGGGCTCAAGATGTGTTACTACCGGCAGCCTTCCCAGCAGCTCCGGAATAAGGCCAAAGGCTTTCAGGTCCTGGGCATTCACAAACTTCAGCAGGTTCTTTTTCATATCTTCCTGCTGGGCTTTATCAACATTGAAGCCAATGGTATTGGTTTGTATCCGGCGGCCGATAATTTTATCTACCCCGTCAAAAGCACCACCGCAGATAAATAAAATATTTTGCGTGTTTATCTTTACCAGCTTCTGATCGGGGTGTTTTCTGCCTCCCTGTGGCGGTACCAGTACATCAGTGCCTTCCAGCAATTTCAGCAAACCCTGCTGAACCCCTTCTCCGCTTACATCCCTGGTAATGCTTGGGTTATCACTTTTACGGGCTACTTTATCTATTTCGTCAATATAAACAATACCGCGCTCCGCTGCCTCCACATCGTAATTGCAAACCTGTAAAAGACGGGTAAGGATGCTTTCCACATCTTCACCTACATAACCGGCCTCTGTAAATACCGTAGCATCAACAATGGCAAAAGGAACATTTAAAGTTTTGGCAATACTGCGTGCTAAAAGTGTTTTTCCTGTGCCGGTTTCACCTACCATAACAATATTGCTCTTTTCAATCTCTATTTCGTTATGAGGATCTATTTCACGGCCGGTTTTTTGCTTTAATCTTTTGTAGTGATTGTACACTGCAACGGCTAATACTTTCTTGGCATCATCCTGTCCGATAACATAATCATCAAGAAAGGCCTTGATTTCCATCGGCTTTTTCACATTGAGTGAAAAGCTGCCCTGCACTTTACCGGAGCTGCTTTCCCTGAGATGTAATTCCTGGTCTATAATTTCCTGGGCATGCTCTACACAATTTTCACAGATATGGCCATCCTGCCCTGCTATAAGTATTTCTACTTCTTCACGGCTACGGCCACAAAATGAACAATGTAGAACAGATCCTGATATTTTTTCCTTCATAATATGTTTGCAAAGTTAAAAAAAACCACTCTTAACAAGTGGCTTTTTTGAAAAGTATACATCGAATGCAAATACTTTTGATCTTATTTTTTTAAACAGATGATAATGAGCTTATTGTGTAAAAATATGTATTTATTCTTTTGTTATTAAATTTATAATTTTTCAACAACTTTATCAGCTATTCCGTATTTAATAGCTTCTTCAGCGTCCATCCAGTAATCACGGTCAAAGTCGCGCATAATATCATCAATGGTCTTACCGCAGTTTTCTGCCAGTATTTTAGCGCCTATATGCTTTACGCGCTGGGTTTGCCGGGCCTGGATCTCCAGATCGGAACTTACACCTCGTATAAACCCACCAAGAGAAGGCTGATGGATCATTACTTCTCCATGCGGATAAATATACCGATGCCCTTTTTCGCCACCGCTTAATAAGATACTGCCCATTGATGCTGCCAGGCCCATACAAATGGTATGAACCGGGCTGCTGATCATTTTCATGGTATCATAAATAACCATACCGCTGGTAACCACGCCTCCCGGACTGTTAATGTAAAACCGGATAGGTTCACCGGGTTTATCAGCTTCTAATAACAAAAGCTTGGTAGTAACCTCGCGGGCACTTTTATCATCTACCACACCCCATAAATAAACGGCGCGTTTTTCAAAGAACATTTTCTCCAGGCGCTTATTAAGCATCATCAGCTCATCCCGCTTATCCTGTGGTTCTTTTGCTTCATCATCACCCTCATCATCATTGACGATGGGGCTTTGCCACTTGTTGTTGTATATTTTTGAGAAGTTCATTTTATTTTGATTAAATTTTTGAAGTTTGGTTTGCCCAAATCTAAAGGCCGGAGGCGTAAAGCATTTTGCCTTAGCCCTTCTTTTTGCTCAGCAAAACTACTTCATCAACAATACCATACTCTTTTGCTTCCGGCGCAGTCATCCATTTATCGCGTTCGAAGTCCCTTTCTATTTGCTCAATAGGAGTACCCGTATGCTCGTTTACAATTTCGTATAAATCGGTTTTTAATTTCCTGATCTCGTTTACAGTGATTTCTATATCGCTTGCCTGTCCGCCTATGGCACCGCTTGGCTGGTGCATCATAATACGTGAATGCTTTAAAGCGGCACGTTTACCGTTGGTGCCGGCTGCCAGCAGCACGCAGGCCATTGAAGCTGCCATACCTATACAAATGGTAGCAATATCGGGGCTTACATATTGCATAGTATCGTAAACTCCCAATCCTGCATATACACTGCCCCCTGGACTGTTGATGTACATGTTGATATCACGCATACGGTCTGTACTATCTAAAAACAGTAATTGTGCGGTAATGATATTGGCCACTTCATCAGTTACGGGATAGCCCAGGAAAATGATACGGTCCATCATCAGGCGGCTATACACATCCATTACGGCTACGTTCATAGGACGCTCTTCTATAATATTGGGTGTAAGCGCCGTTACCAGATGGTTGCCGTAACTATTAAGGGTATTGCTTGAAATACCCCTGTGCTTTACGGCATATTTTTCAAATTCGGAATTATATGTCATATAGTAAAATTGATATTGGGGTAAACGTACAAATTTCTGTCCATTTATAAAAACATAAAAAAGGGTGACAGGTTGACGGGTTGTATTTATTTTTTAGTAGCCATTTGGGCAGGAATTGTTCAAAGAAACGAATTTCCCAAATTCAGGACGGAGTGAGACAAATTCAGGAAACAGACTTTTTAATTAATATTGGGGAAAGACATTTGTACTCTGAATTATTAAAATGGGAAATACAAATATTTATACGAAAGCTGTAGTACTATTAATTTGTGTAAGTCAATTTTTAGGAAGTACTTGTGCCCAGCCCCCTTATTATATGCGATCGGCTTTTTCCACAGATTCGATTATATTTTTTTTTGATAATAATTATATAAGCATTGACGATGAAGACATTAAATCGCAGCCTTATGATGTACGGATGCCTTTTCCTGACTTTCGCTATCTCATTTATGGTCCTGAATTGAGAATTTCTCTTTACAGGATAAGTGAGCTGATGCAAAATGGAGGAGGCTTCAGATCCAACAGTAGGTATAGGGATGCTTTACCCGAAGATGCACCTTATTTTAACCTGGCTACTTTAGAATACCGTGTTACCAAAAACTCAGTTCCTGAAAGCAATTGGAAACCCGTCTTGAACGCTGCCAGTTATTTTGATACTTCCAGCTATATAGATACATTCAACGTTCAGGTTAACAAAAAAGAAATGGAAGGAAAGATCTTTTACAGGAAAGGTAATCTTCTTTATCATAACACGAATATATCAAATGGCGACAGCTTGTTAATTTCTTTCAGAAAAGGAAAGAACAGCCCATTTTTACATCTTGGCTTTGTTAAGAAAGACCCGCTTTTGTCTCCTCCTTGTTATATGGGCAGCTTTCACAATCAAGATGAAGAATTTCCCGTTGAAAAGTTTATCCAGGAAGCGTATAAACATTATCTTACGAGAGATCAATCGTTTTACCGATACTGGCCCGGCAGTAGTGTAAGGCAAAATGATAAGGTTTTTGAAGATAGCAAACTGGCACTTTTCTTCCGGCCAAGAACGGATATTGCCAATGATACGGCTTTTGAATACCGGCTGCTTACAAACGGCAAAGCTTCGCAATGGAAAAAATCTGATAACATTATTTATGCCTACGATCTAAAAGCCGGCAATCAATACCGGCTGGAAGTGCGTTATACTGATAAGCCGCAATATGTTTACCCTTATCAATTTTACGTCCCGGCTAACTGGTATCAATCTGCCTGGTTGAAAACGGCCATAATCTTCGTTTTACTTTTGATCGCATTGCTATTATATTTTTTCTTCAAAAATATCAGAAGGAAAAGATTGCAGGCCGAACAGATAAATAAAATGAAAGCCCTTTCAGCGCAACTGAACCCACATTTTGTATTCAATGCCCTGGGATCTATACAGGGACTTTTAAATAATGGACAAATCGAAAATGCCAATCATTATCTTTCAGGGTTCGGTAAGCTGCTCCGGAACACACTTATCAGCACCGAAAAAAATACGATCACATTGCAGGAAGAAATGAACGATATTGAAAACTATATTAAGCTTGAGCAACTAAGAAAAGATTTTAATTATATTGTACAGGTACAGGACAATATTAATTTATCAGGGATCGAGATCCTGCCTTTATTGTTTCAGCCAATAATAGAAAATGCAATCAAGCACGGACCAATGGGCAATGAAATTTTTGAAATGAAATTGAAGATCAATAAAGAGAATGATAATATGAATATATCCATTGAGGATAATGGCAAAGGATTTAATGTCCATTCACCTAAAACCGGTCAGGGACTTAAGCTGACTAAAGCACGCATTGATCTGTTCAACCTTATGACAAAGAATAAAAAGATTATTCAAAAAATCAGCAGTAATGAGAATGGAACAATTTTTTATCTGACCTTTATTAACTGGCTACGTAATGATTGATGCCATTATTGTAGAGGATGAATTGCTGAACAGAAATAACCTTCAGCGATTAATACAAAAATATTGTAGTGAAGTTTTTATTGTTGCTACAGCGGAAAGTGCCTACGAAGCAATACCGCTCATTAATAAACACCATCCCCAACTTATATTCCTGGATATACAAATGCCCGGAAAGGATGGTTTTGAAATGTTGAGAGAATTTGAAAAGATCGATTTTGAAATAATTTTTGTAACAGCTTATAGTGACTATGGCATACAGGCAATTAAATTTTCGGCAATTGACTACCTGCTCAAACCAATTGACATTCATGACCTGAAAAGCGCCGTAAATAAAGCTATAGAAAGAATAAAACAAAAATCAGAAAATCAAAATCTCCAGAACCTGCTTCATTATTTGAAATACAATGATAAAGCTGATCACCGTATTGCCATTACTTCTCTTAAAGAGATGCGTTTGGTGCCTGTAACTGATATTGTACGTTGCGAGAGTGAGAATTCATACACTTTCTTTTACCTGGGAAATGAAGAAAAGATATTATCCACTTCTCCTATTCTCTATTACGAAGAATTATTGTCCGGCTACGGTTTTTTACGTTGTCATCAGTCACACCTGGTGAATAAAAAGTACGTAAAGAGTTTTATAAAGAACGATGGGTATTTCTTACTGATGAATAATAATGTTATGATACCTGTGTCTCGTCAGAAAAAAAACAAGGTCCGTTCAGCGCTGCTCAGCATAGGATGAACTTATTTAAACTTTTCAAAAAAAGGCCAAAAATGAATGTCAGGCCGAATACGGATAAAGGCATTGAATTCATGTTTTTTAAAATGGCGAAAACCAATGTCATGCTGAGCACAAATAAAAGTATTGCATTTAAGTTCGTTAGAATGACAAAGCAAATGATAAAATCTATGTCACGGTGAGCCTGACGAACCGT
>DAOLFI010000559.1:0-3348 GCA_035326385.1 Niabella sp. | reverse complement strand
AAAATATTTATACGAAAGGTCTGTTGGAGTCATCCTGGGTATTTTAACGCCTTGTGTCATACTTCTGTTTTTTTTCTCGGATTATCTGCTGTTTGTTATGGCCGGACACAAGTATGATGACGCATTACCCTTGTTGAAGATAACTTTGCTGACCTGTATCCTTTATCCTTATGGCAGGCAGGCAGGCACCGTGCTGGCCTCTGCCGGAAAAGTAAAGCATAATTTTGTATTAATGATTATCAATGTAGGCATACTTATTATATTAAATTATTTCTTCATCAAATCCTTTGGGGTAATAGGAGCTGCTTATGCCACTTTAATATCAAGTATTATCAGTGTAATTTTGAACCAGATTGTGCTATATAAACTGTTTAAGATTAACGTTGTCAACCCCTGGATTTATGCCGTTCATTTTTATGGCGAGTTTATAAACCTGTATATCAGAAAAAAACGCAGTAGCTAAGCCTGCCCATACCATTTAACTATTTTTAACATTAACTACCCGATATGAAACGTAAGATTGTTTATTGCATCCCCAGCTTGTACAACTCCAGGGGTATGGAACGGGTAATCTCTATCAAGGCAAACTATCTGGCATCGTTAAGTAATTACGAGGTGATCATCATTGTTACAGACGGCAGGGAAAAGCCGCCATTCTTTGAGCTGCACCCCGACATTTCTGTAATAAATCTTGGCATCAACTATGACGACCTGTACCATTCTTCTTTGCTCGAAAGAGCTACCGGATATTTTCAAAAAAGAAAACAATACAAAAGCAGATTATCCGAGGCACTACACAGGATAAAACCCGACATCACCATATCGCTGCTAAGAAGGGATATAGATTTTATCTCAACAATAAAAGATGGCAGCATTAAATTAGGCGAGTTTCATTTTTGCAGGCCCAATTACCGGAACTTTACAGAATCTTCCATACCCAAATTTCTGCAAAAAACGATTTCTGCGTGGTGGATGAAGCAACTTGTAGGCTCTTTAAAAAAGCTCCATAAATTTATCGTGCTGACTGGAGAAGATAAAGACAACTGGCACGAGCTTGACAATGTAGCTGTGATCGGCAATCCGCTATCGTTCATGCCCGAAACGGCTTCTACCTGCACTTCAAAAGAGTTTATAGCCGTAGGCGCGTTGTTCGCTGAAAAAAGATTCGACAGCCTGATAAACTGCTGGGCTAAAGTAGTAAAAAGACACCCGGAATGGATACTGAGAATATACGGGGAAGGAATGCTAAGGGGTGACCTGCAAACATTGATTAATGAACACGGTATTACCAATAACTGTATTCTTGAAGGCCCCACGAATGATATATTAAGCAAGTATGCAGCAAGCTCCTGCAGCGTGCTGACTTCTAAAAACGAAGGATTCCCTATGGTTATCATTGAGGCTATGTCATGCGGGCTGCCCGTTGTTTCCTACACCTGCCCCTGCGGTCCCAGGGATATCATCAATGACGGTATAGATGGCTTTTTGGTAGAGAACGGAAACGAGGCCCAGTTGGTTGAAAAGATATGCGCCATAATAGATAATGAGGAAACGCGCAAGAAAATGGGGGAAAACGCCCGACACAACGTGCAGCGCTTTTCGGTAGAAAATATAGGGCGGAAATGGGAAGAGCTGTTTGACGAAGTGCTATCGGATCATAAAAACCAACGTTCTCATAAATAAAGCGGCCGGAAATGCAAAGAAAAGATGCCTAAAGCTTCAGCCCTTTTTGCGCGGCTACCTCTAAGAAAGCGTCATAAATCATGGCCACACTATTTTCCCAGGTATGCGACAGTGCAAACGCTTTTCTTTTAGCTCTTAAATCCTCATCATTATCATTAAGCAATGATTTAATGCCTGCCTCATAGTCCTGATTGTCATTGGCCAGGTATACATAATCCCTGAAACTCGACATTGTTTGTGTATTTGTTACAACCGTAGGCTTACCCAGCGCCAGATACTCATCCACTTTTCTTGGATAATTCCCGATAGTTATCGGATTGACAACCTGGGGATTAATACAAACATCAAAACTGTTTATATACGCAGGTAACATATTCGCCTGTTTGCTCCCCAAAAAATGCACATTTTGAAGACTATGCAAAGAACTATTTTGGAAGTCATTGTCCTCAGGACCTACCAATACAATATTCCAGCCCGGATTATTCCCGGCCATTTCCTCTAAAAGGGAAAGGTTTAACCTTGAAGTGAGCAGGGCACCAACATAGCCAATAATAGGTTTTGCTATACCCTTAATATCTTCCGGTGGATTTAGATATTCGTTCTTAAAGAAAGTAAAATCACATCCCTGACCAACATAAAAGGAATTGTGGTTATACTGTTTACAATAACTGCTCAGGTATTCAGAATTTGCGACACATAAATCACTTTTAGCTATCAGCGCGGGCTCTAACTTTAAACCATGTCTTTTCCAGTAATCCACCCCCACCATATTGTCCCTTGAGTAATATGCCGAAAGAACCGGGCGGAGATATTCTTTCAGATAATAAGAGCGGAACATGTCGTTATCATTAAAAAGCAGATAATCCTTAAAACCCAACCTTTCCACAGCCTTTAAAATGGAATCAGCAAACTTTTTATTATTCCGCTTATTGAACCAATCAAAAACGGTAGTGAAAGGTATCCAATTAATAGATTCAGTCAGTTGGTCTGGATATAAATTATAAAGATTTTCGGCAATTTTTATTAATCCGGACTCTTCTCCTTTGATAACGCGTAACCTTTTTTGTATCTTAGGATCGGAACCCCGTCTTTGCTTTGTTATACGGTCCAATGCCGAATTTACGTAAAGCACACGGTTATATTTACTGAACTCCAGGGCAATATCCTTACAATTACTGCCAATCTCGGTATCCCAGGACTGTTGCCCGACTATGATTATATCTTTTCCTTTTAACGTACTCATTTGCCTTAATTTCCGCCTAAAAAATTTTTAAGCTTGTTAAACATTCTGCTCAAAAGTGTTTTATCTACAAATTTTCGGTTTGAGGTCCATGCAAAAGACCAGCCATGCGTAATTTGTTTTAACCGCCCGAATTTTTCCCTGAGCTTTAGCCCCAGGTATCCATCCTCATTATAACCAGGGGGGTGATTATATCCATGTAAAGAAAGTGCCTGTTCCTTCCTGTAGCCCGAGGAGCAGCCGTACACATACATGACCTTATCCTTCATCATACCGTTGATGCTTTTAAAAATATCACCGGTCAGCTCGTACAAATACAGCCTGAAACGGTTGTAGCCTGCGTCCGGAATAAAGGCGAACTTTCCGTGCGTGCAGGCAATATGCTCATCCGTTATGAGGGGCTCAATCATCAGATTAACCCAATA
>DAOLFI010000558.1:0-3355 GCA_035326385.1 Niabella sp. | reverse complement strand
GTTTTATATACCCGGATCTTTGAGGAGTATAAAAAATACAACATAGATTCAGCGTTATGGATAGCTAAAAAGAAAAATGCGGTTGCCCGGCGATTGAACAATATACAGCTGCAATACGAATCGCAGATGAATATTGCAGAGATGTTAGGGAAGATGGGGATGTACAAAGAAACTTTTGATATTATGGACCGGATAAAGAGGTCTGATTTGGATAAAAGCCAATGGAGTTATTACTTTCACCTCTTTCACTCCATTTATTCGCTGCTCCAGCAAAATGCATTGTCACAACAGGAAAAGGAACACTATCAAAGCATCATTACTCTTTATAAAGACTCCTTATTACAGGTAACCGATCCTCAAACGCTTGCATATAAACTGATCTTAAACGGCAAGCTTACAGAACAGGGTAAATACCCGGAGGCACTGGCGCTTATGGACTCATGTTATAAGAAACTTGGAGTGAATGATCCCGAAACGGGTGCTGTAGCATACGGAATGTCTGAAGTTTATGGAAAGACGGGAAAATCGGATTTGCAGAAAGAATACCTGGCCATATCTGCTGTAGCAGACATCAGGAAAGCTGTTAAAAGCTATATCGCACTTCAGAAGCTGGCTGTTATGCTATACAAACAAGGCGACCTGGAAAGGGCTTATGCTTATATCAGGTGTGCTATGGAGGATGCATCATTTGCAAGGGCGCGATTCCGGATGATCGAGGTATCAGAAGCGTTGCCGATTATTGTAGCCTCTTACGATAAAAAGATGAAAGAAGAAAAAGATAAGCTTTTCAGGTATCTTGTTCTCATTTCAGTACTTTCATTTGTTTTACTGCTTTGTATAGTTTTTATTTATAAACAGTTGCAAAAAAATCATGCTGCCAGGTTATTGGTAAAAAAGAAAAATGAAGAGCTAACCCTTATTAACGAAGCGCTTAAGGAACTGAACAAAAAATTGTCTGAATCAGACCACGTTAAAGAAACTTATATCGGCTATGTATTTAACCTTTATTCCGCTTACATTAATAAACTGGAAAACTACCGGGTGAGCCTGAATAAAAAATTAAAAGCCAAACAAACAGAAGAAGCGCTTAAAATAACAGGTAATGCTTCCCTGGTTACCAATGAGCTTAAAGAGTTTTTTCAAAACTTTGATGCCGTGTTCCTGAACATATACCCTAACTTCATAGAAGAGTTTAACGGACTGCTGAAAGCTGAAGAACAAATCCTTCCTAAATCTGAAGATATTCTTACTCCTGAATTAAGGGTATTTGCGTTAATCAGGCTTGGCATATCTGACAGCAGTAAAATAGCCGGCCTGCTGCATTATTCTCCTCAAACAGTGTACAACTATAAATTAAAAATAAAGAACCGGCTGGCCGTTTCAAAAGAGGAATTTTCTGTCAAAATCCATCAGATTGGAAAATAACCTGTTTCGCGTCCTACTTCGCGGCCTGCTCATTTCTACTTTATTTTCGAAAGGTTTCTTGTATATGTGCGTGAATATCAATTAATTGATTTTACAGGAAACTGTTTTTCTCCTACTTTCCACTTCTCCTGCTGTTCAAAATGCCCTGATGTGCTGATATTTTCGAAGACGAGAGTTATGCCATATTTATCAAAAAAACTAAATCACATCAGTTTATGAATTTTATTGTTAAGAGGAAGATCCAGCGGATTTTCCTGTTCCTTTCAGCCTGCCTGTTTGTTGCTTCCTATGGGGCGAAAGGGCAGGGAATAATTACTGTTAAGGGTACGGTGACGGAACAGGCTACACAAAAGCCTGTTACAGGGGCCAGTGTAAATGTTAAGGGACAAACTACGGGCACCTCTACAGATACAGACGGTAAATTCAGTCTTAACCTGCAGCCGGATGCCATTCTTACTATCTCCAGTATCGGTTATAAAACACAGGAGGTAAATGTACAGGGCCAGACTGAATTGCTCATTTCTTTAGAAGTATCAGCAGAAAATTTAGGTGAGGTAGTGGTAATTGGTTACGGGCAGGTAAAAAAAGGGGATGCTACCGGCTCCCTGGCCACATTAAAGCCCGATGCAATGAATAAAGGCCTGCAGGTAACACCACAGGATGCGCTGGTAGGTAAAATAGCCGGCGTAAACATTGTTCCGGGCAGTGGTGCGCCTGGAAGTGAAGGTACCATACGTATTCGTATGGGTGCTTCGCTTTCTGCCTCAAATGATCCGTTGATTGTTATTGATGGTGTACCGGTTAGCAGTGGCGCTCCGTTAAGCTCCATCAACCCTAATGATATTGAATCCTTTACTGTGCTGAAGGATGCTTCTGCCACAGCTATTTATGGTTCACGGGCCTCTAACGGGGTAATTATCATAACTACGAAAAAGGGCAGCGCCAGAGGCTCAAAACCCCGTATCAACTATGCTTCTAATTTTACCATGAGCCAGGTGTCAGCGTACTACGATGTGCTTTCGGGTGATGAGTATCGCAGTGTGTTTGCAGAAAAAGCAAATGCACCCGCCGACTTCCAGCTGGGAACAGCTACAACCAACTGGCAGAAAGAAATTTACCGTACTGCCATAGGTAACGATCATAATTTATCTGTCACCGGCAATGCAGGCCGGCTTCCCTATCGTGTGTCAGCCGGTTATACTAACCAGAATGGTATTATAAAAGAAAACAACTACCAGCGCACTAATATGGGAGTAGGGCTTTCACCTAAATTCCTGGACAGGCATTTGTCCGTTGATCTTAATTTAAAAGGAAGCATAGAACGGGAACGTCCTGCATCTACCGGCGTCATTGGCAGCGCTATCTCTTTTGATCCCACACGCCCGGTTTTTGAAAGCTATCCAAATGATGTTGGTCTGGGCTATTATGTATGGATGAATGCTGGTCAGCCTGTAACACTGGCTGCCAGCAACCCGGTTGCTGATCTGATGCTGGCAGATAAGCTGGATATGATCAAACGTTCCATAGGGAATATTGCCATTGATTACAAAATTCATGGCTTTGAGGACTTGCGCCTCAATATGAACCTGGGTTATGATATACGGAAACGGGAATATGAAGAGACAATTCCTGATAAAGCACCGGCTACGTACACCTCTATTCGTAATGATGGCAGAGGCAGGCTCTATTCAGAAGATAACGAGAATACCAATTATATATTCACGGCTTATGCCAATTACGTGAAAAAATTAAAGGGTAAGCACCAGGTAGATGCAATGGCCGGATATGAGTGGCAGCGCTTCTGGTATAGCACCAGCCCCAAAAGTGTGGTGAAAGATGTGGATGATACTTCTGTGCCGGATGAGGATGTTTTATACCTGCTTTCCTTTTTTGGAAGAGTTAATTATGCTTTTGGACAAAAAATTTTGCT
>DAOLFI010000557.1:0-3355 GCA_035326385.1 Niabella sp. | reverse complement strand
GGAGGCTGAATACCCAGCATCAGTACAGAGAAACAAAGTAATATAGATAAAATAGATTTCAAATCCTTTGCAAATATAATGTCTATTTTTAAAAGCAGGCACCTCTGATCGTGATGGAATACTTCAGCCACTCAAACCCACCAGCCCTCTGCCTGTTAATTTTCAGTAACAGGATTATTTTACTCTCAACCTTTGATACTAAAATTTCATTTTTGTATTCTCACTGCATCAGTATTGCCAACAAAGCCACACCCACATCGGTAAATACAGCTTCCCACATAGTGTCCAGACCTCCGGCCCCTAAAATCAGCCCAATTGCCTTAACAGTAAGTGCCGTCCCACAAACCGCCCTGGCTGAATTAGTGATCATGGCCGCCTGTATTGCTTAGTGTTGCATTGATAAAGAAAGCGCCTTTTACTGCAACTCTTGCATCAGCCGGTACTTCACTAACAGGAGTAATGGCGGTATAACCCAAATCCGATACACCTTTAGCCACTTCAATCTTTTCAAAATTGATCTTTTTCCCCTGGGCTGCAGCATGGCCGGCAGCTTCCTTTTCATTCTTATGCTCATGTTCCTGCTCAGCTTCATCATGGCCATGCCCATGATCATCATGACCGGCAGGCTCGGGCTCTTTATCGGTTTGAATAAAGATATAGAACTTGCCATCAGCTTCCACAATTGCCTGATCAGGAATAGCAGCACTTGTTACATTATTCAGGCTAACGATTCCTGTAATGTTCATCCCATCAATCAAGCCCGCTTTATTACCGGTTACAGCGCAATGGACTGATACTGTTTTACTCTCACTTTCAAATGAAGAGCCTATGCTAAATACCCTGGCATCATATTCGTTAGCCGGGTTATTGGTAAGCGTAAAATGCACAATCTGCCCAACCTTCATTTTAGGCAGGTCTTTTTCAAACACCTGCAAGTCCAGGTGCAGCTCATTATTGTTGATGACTTCAATTACAGGCGATGAAACGTCTACATAACTTCCCATTTTTGCAAAAACCGTACTCACGGTACCACCTATCGGGCTTGTCACTACCAGCGCAGATCTAAGACTGGTATTGCTGACACTAGCGGGGTTGATACCCATTAACCGGATCTGCTGCCTGAGCGATGCCTTCCTGGTTTTTAAAGCGCTTAATTCCGCTGTTGCATTTTGCAGGTTCTTCCTGGCGCCTGCATTGCCTTCATTCAGCTCCTGCTGGCGATCAAGCTCCTGCTGTGCTAGCGTAATGCGACTGTCTAAAGTCAGGTATTCTTCCTGTAACTGAATAAACTGCGGGTTGGCAATAGTGGCGATCACCTGGCCTCTTTTCACATAATCGCCCACCTGTACACGAAGTGAAGTAATAACACCTCCGTAGAGCGAAGTAGCATTACCTTTGCTGTCGTTAGGTACGCGAAGCGCACCATTGGCTTTAATAGAGGCTGTAAGTTGCTTGCTTTCAATTGGTCCTAACTGTATCCCCACTGTTCTTATCTGCTCTTCGGTAAGCGATGCAATATTAGGGGCGGTTTCTTCATGCGTTTCAGCTTTTGCTGAATCGGTGCTGACTGTACCTGGAGCAACTTCATCTCCCTTGCCACCACAGCCTTGCAGTATCAAAACAGCAACAGCTAAAAATAAAATGGATATTACTTTTATTTTATACAACTTCATTTTTATTGATTGATGAGTGAATAAATATGAATAACGGATTGATTGACTTGCTGCACGCTTTTCAGGTAGTTAAGGTGTATATCGGTTGCTGTTTGAAGCGCATATAGATATTCGACATAACCTATATCACCCGTGCGGTAGCTGAGCTGTGCAGCAGAAACAATTTCATCGGCATTTAGCAGGGCTGTATGCCGGTAATAATTGTATTGGGCCAGGTCCTGGCGGTATTGCTCCATCGCATTTACGTATGCTGCTGTCAACTGTTGGGCTTGTTGTTTTGCTTCCGCCAATGCGGCTTGTTTTTGATGGTTGAGCGACTTTATTCTGGCACGTGTAGCACCGTATGTCAAAGGAATGGCAATACCCACATTTACAAAACTGAAGCGCCTGCCCGATCCGAAAAACTGCTCCTGGCCATTAATAGTTTGATTACCTATCAGTGATTGGTTGGTATAACCCAAACTAAAATCGGGAAGCCCCTGGGCCCGTTCTACCTTTTTATTCTGTTCAGCTATCACGGCGTTTTGATACAAAGTCTTTACTGCCGGGTGCTGGGCAATAAGAGAAGTATCCAAAACAGCAGTGATCGTCAAAGGCTGATACAGCTCATCATCCGGCACCTGTATCGGCTCTTCTGTATTAAGAAGCGCCTGGAGTGACTGATACGCGTTTTTCAGGTAAACTTCGTTTTGCCAGATCAGCAGCTCTATCTCACCTTTGCGTGCCTGGGCGCTGCTGATGTCCAGTTTTTTAGTATCCCCGGTTTTATAGCGCAGTTCGGCTATCCGAACAAAATCAGCAAAAAGACTATCGAGTTTTGCTAATTGCCTGCGATTGTTCTGGAGGTATTTTACCTGATAATAATAGCTACGCACCTGCTGTGTAAGTTCCAGTTCGGTAGACTGCTTTTGAATCTCCTTAGCTTTTACCTCAGATTGAAACAATGCCTTTTTGGCTCCAAACAACGCTGGAAAGGGAATTGTTTGAGACAATTGCAGCGCCTGATCAAAATTCACGCTATTATATTGACCCAGCTGGGCAGTAGCATCGAATTTTGGAAGCTCACCCGCTGATTTCACCAGGGCTTTGCTACCTTCTATTTCAAAAGCACGCGCGCGTACATACTGGTTATTGTCAAGCGCCATCTTAACGGCCTGGTCTGCGGAGGATAGACTGACCTGCGCATGAGCAGCAGAACCGGTCAGCAAGAGTGCTGCTATGATCATTGTAACCGCCGGTCTGATTTTTTTGTTGCCTCCGAAATGTATTTTCATATTGAATATAATATAAAGCATGGGCAGTACAAATAAAGTAAGGAATGTTGCTGTAATTAAACCGCCAATCACTACTGTTGCCAGCGGTTTCTGCACTTCTGCACCGGCACCGGTGCTTATAGCCATCGGAAGAAAACCCAGCGAGGCTACTGTTGCTGTCATTAACACGGGACGAAGCCTGGTCCTGGTCCCTTCCAGCACTCTTTTTATAATATCCGTAACACCTTCTTTTTCCAGCTGATTAAAAGTCCCTATCAGCACAATTCCATTTAACACTGCCACGCCAAATAAGGCTATAAAACCTACACCGGCACTAATACTAAAAGGCATTCCCCGGAGCAGCAAGGCAAATACCCCACCTATAGCGCTCATAGGAATGGCGGTAAAAATGAGCATAGCTCGTTTGAA
>DAOLFI010000556.1:0-3355 GCA_035326385.1 Niabella sp. | reverse complement strand
AGGTTTAAAGCAATTGGATGAAAGAACTGCAATGAAAATGTTCCAGTCTATGAAAGCAGTGATGGACGAACGCATCAGCTGGATCGTATATTACAAAAATGAGCCTATCGGTGCCTGGATCAACCTGCCTGATCTTAACCAATGGTTCAAATATTTAAACGGGAAGTTCAGCCTTTGGGACAAACTCAGGTTTCTATGGTATAAAAGAACAAAACCCTGCGATAAGTTTGTAGGACTGGTGTTTGGTATTGTGCCGGAGTTTCAGGGTAAAGGCGTAGATGCTTATATGATCATTGAAGGATGCAGGCTGATACAAAACCTAACTATAGAAAACGGCAAATATATTGTTGGAAATCCCATCTATGAAAAATATGAAATGCAATGGATTGGTGAGTTCAATCCTAAAATGATCAATGTGGCCGAATCTTTAGGCACCCATCGCAGCAGGATATTGACTACTTACCGGTATTTGTTTGACAGGGGAAAGGAGTTTAAGCCACATCCTATTCTATCTTAACAGCAATTAAATAAATCACCCGCTAAAAACAGCGGGTGATTTTATTTTTTTATGTAACATGTAAATTACCGGTTACAATCGGCTGCCCACGAAGCGCCATCTTTAGTAACAGCGATATTAAGATTATTGGCATTAAACTTAATAATACCGGTATAACCATTAACCGTACCAATATATCCTTCATCTCCCTTCGCAATCACTACATCTGTAATACTGGGAATATTGCCATTATCTCTAAAATCAAATTTATACTTATCTCCTACTTTAACCACGGTTACTTTTCCAGGACCATAATCAACAGTGTTATCACCAGATGTATAACCTGTATTTCCTGTATAGGTACCTACAAATAAATCGTTATCAGCAGGATTATCATCCTTGCTGCAGGAAGCAAAAACAAAAGTTGCGAACAATGCAATACCTAAAAATTTTAAAACTGATTTCATAAGAATGGATTTAATTAAAAATAAATTTCATTGTAACAAAACAAACCCTGTACCAACCTGGCAATATAATTGTTAAAACAGGTTTGGGCTGACCCTAAAAAATTAGGCCTTAGCATGTTGCGTTTTATAAGTATTTATTATCTTTTTAATAAATGAAATATATTTATACTGACATCTATATTGCTTTTAAGCTGCCAAAAAAGTAATTCCGTTAATGTGCCGGATATTGAAGGGAAAATGACTGTTATAAAAATTGTGCCGGATCTTATCTAATGCACAACACAATTATTTATAAAGTTGGTAACCGGCAATTGCTTGACAATTATAATGATGGGGACATTATCACTGCTTCCTTGAAAAAAGCAAAAGATTGTAGTTACTACCTTTATATGTGAATGTGCCCTAGAATAAGCTACCAATTTTCCACATCCTGTTTCAACGTAACAAATCCTTCGCCATTTATGTTACATTTGTTGCGAAGAGTAACTCCATGGATAAGTTTATAGTATCAGCACGAAAATACAGGCCCCAAAACTTCGATACCGTTGTGGGGCAGCAGCATATTACAACAACCTTAAAAAATGCCATCAGGCAAAATCAGTTGGCCCACGCTTTTTTGTTTTGTGGCCCGCGGGGAGTAGGTAAAACCACCTGCGCGCGTATCCTGGCCAAAACCATTAACTGCGAGAACGCTACAGCCGATGGGGAAGCCTGTAACGAGTGCACGTCCTGCGTATCCTTTAACCATGGTAGCTCATTAAATATACACGAGCTGGATGCTGCCAGTAATAACTCGGTAGATGACATCCGTACACTGGTAGACCAGGTTCGTTTTGCTCCGCAGGCAGGAAAGTATAAAGTATATATTATAGATGAGGTACACATGCTCAGCTCTGCAGCATTCAATGCTTTTCTAAAAACGCTGGAAGAGCCCCCTCCCTATGCCATTTTTATTTTAGCAACTACTGAAAAACATAAAATACTTCCCACTATTTTAAGCCGGTGCCAGATCTTCGACTTTAAGCGTATCACCACCAACGATACAGTAGAGCACATGGAAAACATTTGTGCTAAAGAAGGCGTTAAAGCCGACAAGGCTTCGCTGCAGTTGATTGCACAAAAGAGCGAGGGTTGTATGCGTGATGCGCTAAGTATTATGGATAAAATAGTAAGCTTCAGCAATGGCGAGGTGAGCTATGATAATACTTTAGAGCACCTGAATATACTGGATGAAGATTATTATTTCAGGCTGATGGATTTTATGCATCAGCAAGACCTCACCGGAGCTCTGTTATTATATGAAGATATTAACCGCAAAGGCTTTGAAGGCGATCTGGTGCTGAATGGCTTTGCCTCATTCATCAGGAACCTGTTGGTGAGCAAAGATGAAAAAGTAGTGGCCTTATTAGATACGGTTGAACGTTTTAAAGAAAAATATATTACTACTGCAAAGCAAATTGCCACACCCCTGTTAGTAAGCGCACTGAACATATTGAACGAGTCGGAGATCAATTATCGCTCAGCACGCAATAAAAGACTGCATGTAGAGCTTACTTTAATAAAGCTCTGTTACCTGCAGCAGGCAATGCAACTTTCGGTGGATGAACACTCGGTAGCAAAAAAAAAACTGACTGAATCTAGGAATGGTGCACTGGCATTTAAACAATTACAGCCTGTTGCTTTAAAAACAATTGTATCCAAATCCCGGCAGAAAGCACAACCATTACCACAGCAGGAAGCAAAACTTACTATTGCTGAAGAGCCTGATCCCCGGCCGGCCCTACCCCCTGTTCAGCCTCTACCCGGCACAGCTATCCGGCAGGATATCTCTTCTAAAAAGATCGGCAGCCTAGAGAAGTTAAGAAAGCAGTTTAAAGAAACGGCTCCGGCAAAAGAAGATAAGCCGCTTGAAGAAGCAAGTCTCCTGGAAGCCTGGCAAAAATTTACCCGTGTACTTAAGGATAATAAAAACCCCGCTGCACAAAGTTTTGGGCTTGCCACTGTAAAGATTGTAGATACCAGTTCGTTCTATGTCTACACCTCTAATCCGATTGAGAACAGGTTTGTTGAAATCACTAAAAACGAAGCTGCAGCGTTTTTAAAAGAGGAGCTGCAGAATGCACAGCTACAGATCTTCAATGTCATCAACCCCAACCGGCAGGTAGAGGAGAAAGCAGTTGAAAGACCCCTCACCGCTATAGATCAGTATCAAAAAATGATCACCAAATATCCATTGGTACAGCAATTAAAAGAAAAGCTAAAGCTGGAACTGGGCAGGTAAGAGACAGAGGACAGCTGGAAGATGACAATTGACAGGCCCCTTTTATTTTACAACCTTTTTCTTGTGAAAAAGAACAAACTGTCATTCCCACTACAAATAATTCCCCAAAAG